>DATNOY010000326.1:0-4973 GCA_036703495.1 Coleofasciculaceae cyanobacterium | reverse complement strand
GAGCTGGAAATAGAACAGCTCACCCTGGGGTTATAAGTCTTACAGCGCTTTGGCTTAATTAGTGTGGGTTATTTTTTACTTGACTTTGGACTACATCACGTCAAATTTTCTGAAAGCTCCGCGGAGCTTTCAGAAAATTTGACGCGGGAAAATGGGTTTGCTGCGAAGCGCTGAGAGCGAGCCTCCGGTTGGGGATGAAAACGCTAAATCTTGAAGAAAATAAATTAGTTACCCCTACCGGTGGGGGTTTACCTACGCAAATCTGGACAGAGCATGCCATAATGTTTCGGCTGTTATCCAAAAGCGCTTAATGGTTCACGCAGTTCGCTTCTCCAATGGCAATTCTGATGTGCTGTATCCCAACTTTTCCAAAGATCTCGGTACGAGCGTTGAGCTAGCCTTTCAGGTTCCTGATCCTGAAGATGAGCAAATTTCTGAGCATGAGTTCCAAAATCAAGTGGATACGGCTTGGCAGGTGTGCGATCGCTTTGATCTGCAAACCGATATCTGGCGTGGGCGCATCTTGCGAGCCGTGCGCGATCGTGAGAAACAAGGCGGCAGCGAACATGGCATGGGCTTTTTGAACTGGCTCAAAGATCGGGAGATTAGCAAAACTCAGGCATATTCGTTGATTGAACTGGCTAACAGCGCTGATAGCCTCCTGGAAAATGGCATTCTGGAGTCCGAAGATGTCAATCATTTCAGCAAACGCGCCTTCATTGCTACAGCACAGGCTGCACCAGAAGTTCAGCAAATGGTGAGCGATCGCCTCAAAGAAAATCATGCCAATCAACGGGTGACTCAGCGAGAAGTCCGACAGCTTGTAGATGAGTGGACTGCTGTCACGTCTGACCTTTTGCCTACAGAACTCAAAGAGAAAGCGGCTGATAGCACCATTCCCGCCCGCTACCTTACACCGCTAGTGCGCGAAATGGAAAAGCTGCCGGAGGCTCATCAGACGGTTCTGCGAGCAGAAGTGGCTGAGAATCCTGATGTAGACACGGTCAAACAAGTCACGGCTGAGGCTCGCTATCTGGCCAAATACCTGAACGCAGCAGCTCAAGTCCAAACCCTGAGCCAGGCTCCCCTCGATTTGGAATCTGCCCTAGAGGAAGCCCTGCGCATCGGCTGTCTCAACAGCACTGCAGAACTGGTGAGCCAAGCCGCCCAGCTCGAGCAACTCATCGCTAAGCTATATATGACCTGGAAGCGGCTAAACACCCTTTCCGAGCGAGTTTATCTAGATAGCGGTTCCAGTACCCCCCATCTGCGATCGCTGCTCTCGCATTTGGCTCCTCTCACCAATGAAACGTTAGAAGTGAATCTGGGTGATGCAGACAGCAGCTTTTCGCGGATGATTCGGTTGAGAGTTTTGGCGGATGAGGAAGGGGAATGGGGAGTGGGAAACGGGGAATAGAAAGTGGGAAGTAGGGGAGTGGAGAGGGGAGAAGAGAGAGTAGAATTTGAAGGAATCGCTGAATAAGTTTTTCTATTAACTTCTATCTTGAGTGCCTTTGCTGCCATCCTCTTCCCTACCGATTTTTCCCTACTTGCTCTCCCTGAATCTGCCGTCCTTCCTATGGCTGTGGCGGATAGCGGCTTGGTCAATGGGCTTGTCTTTGACGGCTTATGTTCTGTTGATGGCAACAGGAGGCTGGCTATCGTTCAGTCGGATCAATAGCAACGCGCGTCCCAAGTGGTTGCGGCCGCTGCACTATGTGACCGGTGGCATTATGGTGGGCTTGGTGCTGCTGTTGTTGGCAGTTGGTTTAGTCGGTACGGTAGGGTATTACGGCAATCTAGGGCATTCGATCCATCTACCGGCAGGTTTGGGTGTTGTTAGCCTGACGTTGCTTTCTGCCTGGAGTGCTAGCCAAATTAGCCCCAAACGTCCCTGGGCCCGTCCTTTACATGTCGGCACAAATGCTGTGCTGTTCTTAGGATTTGCAATAGTCTCCTTAACAGGTTGGCTTGTGGTGCAGAAGTATTTACCCTAGTAATGGCAAGCCTATCGCAACCCATCGCCAACTGTGTCTTCTCCATCTCCTAACTTTTCTAGCTCTGAACCTACTGCTCAAGTTACGGCTGCTCAAGTTACGGCTGCTTCTGACTCTACAGCACTGCCCGCTCAGCAGATCTTTCGGCTTTCGCCGCTCATCCGGATCACGCTGCTGCTGTTGTATGTCGCGCTGACGCTGCCTTTACCGTTTTTGTCTAATGTGACCCACGCTCCGGTGCCGCCTGCAGGGTTAGCAATAGGGTTGGTGCTGGGAGCGATCGCCCTCTATGCGGTGCTCTGCGAGCGAGTGGTTCTAGATGAGCAGAACATTCAAGTGACTTATCCTACTTGGGTACCCCGCTTTTGGCGCAAAGGCTGGTCTTTGCCTTGGGCCGAAATTGTAGCGCTGAAGCCGCGTTCGACCGGGCAAGGCGGTATTGTTTACTACTTCCTGAGCAAGGCTGGGCAAGGCTATCTTCTACCAATGCGGGTTGCCGGATTTGCCCAACTCGTGCGGCAAGTCCAAGCTAAAACGGGGATTGACACAACGGATGTCCGCCCCTTAGCGCAACCCTGGATGTACCTGATTCTGCTAATTTTTACCCTGATGCTGCTGGCGATCGACACTTGGACAATTTGGACAGCCCTATCTCAGGGGTTGGCGGCTCCCCTCTAGCAGCCAGGTTTCCTCCTTCATCCTCTTCAAGCCCATGCCCTCTTGCCAACTTGTCCTCGATCGCGTCAGCTTAAATGCTTCTATTGGTGCCTATACCTTATTGCAGGACATCTCCTGCAAAATTTTTCAGGGCGATCGCGTTGCCATTGTCGGTGCATCGGGGGCCGGAAAGACGTCCTTGCTGCGGCTGCTCAATCGCTTGAGTGAAGCCAGTCAAGGCACCATTCAATTTGAAGATCAAGATATTCGGCAGATTCCGGTGCTCTCCCTGCGCCAGCAGATTACGCTCGTACCCCAGGAATCTAGACTGCTAGGCATGACGGTTCGGAAGGCGCTAGCCTATCCGTTAGAGTTGCGCGGACTGACCAAGCAGACCATTCAACAGCGCCTAGCTACCTGGATGGAGCAGCTTCATATTCCTCAAGAATGGCTAGATCGAACGGAGGTTCAGCTTTCGGTGGGGCAACGGCAGATGGTTGCGATCGCGCGCGCCCTCATCATCCAGCCTAAAGTGATCCTGCTAGATGAACCTACCTCAGCGCTCGATGCTGGACGTGCCCATCATCTCATAGAGGTTCTAACCCAAACTGCCCATACGCAGCAGCTGACTATCCTCATGGTGAATCACCAACTCGATTTGGCTCAGCAGTTCTGCACGCATCTGCTGTATTTGCAGCAAGGGCGGCTGGTTCAAGATTTAAAGGCTGAACAAATTAACTGGACAGACTTAAGGCAGGAGCTGATTGAGGCAGAGGCTCACAACGCTGAAGAATGGGATTAGGCAGCTTTTTCTTCAATCCTTGGTTTACTGAAGCTTTGATCTAGCGTAGGATGCGAGAATTGATCCCAGTGCTCAGCTAGGAGTCAGCCATGATTACGCCTGAAAATGCTCGATCCTACGCGGTTTTTGTCAAGCAATATGCTCGAAATGGGGAAATTTCTGCTGTCGCTCGACCCATTCTACAACGGCAACAAACGCAGCTTAAGCTCACGCCCACAGAAGCTCAGGCAATCGAACGGCGTGTTTTACAACTTCTGGCTCAAGCTGAAACGGTCAACTCCTCGGATCGTCCGCCTGTGCTGGTCAATCGCTCTTCTAGTGCTAAATCAACCGTGGATCAGGCGATCGCCCTAGGCCATCCAGAGCCACTGGAAGGTGCGTTAGACGATAGCGATACAGGGGAAGGGACGCAGCAACAAGATAGCCCGAAACGCTATGAACAGGAATTTTTGCGAGCTATTCAACTTGAATTTCCACCCGGAGACCTGTTACGTCGGGGATTGAAGCAGATTCAAGAGAGCTTAGGACTGGCAGATGAGGCTGTGGAGACAATCGAGTCACAGGTGAGCCAACGCTTTCAAGCGCAGCAGGATCAATATCAAGATCACCTTTGGCAATATGAACAAGCGTTTTCTCAAGCCGTAGCACTGGGAATTCCGTTCAACCCAGCAACCCAGACCCAGTTAGCCGACTTGCGGCATTCCCTGAAGCTGCAAAAGCCTGATACAGATGCCATTGAAGGACGGCTGCTAGTCCAAAACTTGGTCCAGCCTGAATCTACGCTACCTACTGAATTATCGGACTCGCCGCCGACAAAACTTCCCGATACAGCCTCTCCTGCCACAGCGCCTACAGCACAACCTGCTGAATTATCGTCGTTTATTTCAGCTCAGGACATGCCGCCCGGTGAGTTTCCTGCGGAACCCGCCCAGCCGATCGCTACTTTAGCTCAAGCTGTAGAGGCTGAGCCAGTCAGTCTGCGCTCTGAGAAAGGGGTGGACTATGTTAGGCTGCGCGATCTGCTGCAACAGCAAAAATGGCAAGATGCCGATCGCGAAACTTTAGCCGTTATGCTGAAAGCGGCCGATCGAACTGAGGCAGGTTGGTTAGATCCAGACTCTCTCACAAAATTTCCCTGCATGGATTTACATACAATCGATCGGCTTTGGAGGCACTACAGCAAAGAGAAATTTGGCTTTCGAGCACAGTGGCTAGCTTATCCTATTCCCAAACGCTCTCGAACCAGCATCACCAGCAACGTACCAGCTCGCGTTGTTCATGAGCAGGTGTTAGAGTTCACCAAAAAAATGGATTGGTGGACAGAGCGCATGGAATTTCTCAAATACTACAAACAATTGACCTTTAATCTAGAAGCACCGAGAGGGCATTTGCCCGCACTATGGTTTTGGGCAATTCCTTGGTGGAAGGCTGCGCAAAACGGCGGCATTGGCCCAGGACGTGGAGGTTGTAGTGTGGACGACCAGACTTTGCCTACCTTTATGGCACGGTTAAGAGTA
>DATNOY010000325.1:0-3274 GCA_036703495.1 Coleofasciculaceae cyanobacterium | reverse complement strand
ATCATGTGGGCAGGAATCCCTCAGCTGTTTATCACGCCGTTTGTTCCTAAATTAATGCAACGGATTGACTTACGGGTGCTAGTTGCGATCGGGCTTGCGCTATTCGGAGCTAGTTGCTTGATGAACTCTCATATGACTCACGACACAGGCATCGATCAGCTGATTCCAGCCCAAATTGTGCGAGCCTTAGGGCAACCCCTGATTATCACTCCGCTTTCCAGCATCTCAACCGCTGGAATTGAACCGAAGCAGATTGGTTCAGCTTCCGCAATCTACAATATGGCTCGAAATCTGGGTGGCTCAGTGGGTATTGCGATTCTGGGAACGATCCAATCGCAGCGTGAACGATTCCACTCGAATCGGCTAGTAGATGCTGTATCGCTTGCCAACCCCATCACGCGCGATCGCATTGATCAGCTCACACAGTTTTTCACTAATCAAGGTGCTGATCCCATCACCGCTCAGAACCAGGCGATCGCTCAAATTGGCAACATTGTCCGCCGGGAAGCCAACGTCATGTCTTTCAACGACTGCTTCCTGTTTATGGGCTATGCCCTGTTTGCAGGGGCGCTGCTGGTGCTACTGCTGAACAAAGCCAAACCTAGCGGCGGGGCAGCGGGTCACTAAGGCTAAACAGGCGGGTGCATTCTGGACAATCGTGGAAGGCTGGCGATCGCTCCATTGGCGGAATTTGGTAGCCGCAGGTTTGACAATTCCGATTAAACCGAACCAGCGATGAACGCGAGGTTGCCAAAACAACCGCTTGAGTCAAAACTCCGAGCGCAATCAGGGCAATTTCAATAGTCATCAGCGTGATGAGATCAGGTGAGCCATAACATCTTTTATTAAACAATGAATATCAAAAAGAGACGTGTGAGAAGATACAAAAATCTTCAATTACTGGGGTGGCGCTATTTTTATCCAATGAAACGCTACTTCTCCTGAAGCCGATTCCGCTGTTCTACCAGCGTTCCCCACAGGGCGCTATAAGGGTGAACCCGTTGGGTTGGTTGACCCGCATGAACGAGCGATCGCCCTTCATTAGCCCATTGAAAAAGACCGCCCTCCAAATTGAAGACATTCTGAAAGCCTGCTTGCTGGAGTCGTTGAGCAACCTTAGCACTGCGATACCCTACCGAACAGTAGACGACGATCGGCCGATCTTTCGAGACCTTGATCAGAGCGGGTGCGGCTGTTAAATCAGCCGTAACATCAATGCGTTGGGCTTCTGCAAGATGACTGACGGCATACTCCGCCGGACTTCTGGCATCTAGAATCAGCGGCTGGGTAGAATCTGCCAATTTTTGGGCAAATTCTACAATCGTCATGTGCTGCACGCAGGCAAATTGGCGGCGGATAAATTTTTTGAGTAGATTAAAGACAAGCGCTCGTCCCATCCAAAGCACTTTTAATTCCTCCGCTCTTAAATCAGTCATACAAAACTTCAGCGGGGTTGGGCGACTTGTCCTCCTAAAAAAGTGCTGTCCTCTCAACCCTAGACGCAAATTATCAGCGCTGTTGCTTAACTTAGCAATTCTCCCTGGTCAAGCATTGAGCTGAAGAGGATGATTGAAGGAAGTAAAGCAGCCGCGATCGCCCCTCCATAATGTGATCGGCATCCTCACCAATCCGTATTAAAAGCTCGATTGCGCCTATTTACTTTGATGATTAACTCGTACAGGATAGCGCATTCTAAGGTTTGCTGTTGTCTATCCAGATGCTTTAGTTTTACTGCTCAACGAATTGATCCACCCCCTACTCAATAGACTTAATCGGAAATAAGGTTTTTGGTTTGGCAATTGTTTTGTGGTGTGGCTCCGCCGCACCACAAAACAATTGCCGATAAAGTCTAATGTGAGCTGTAAGCAGGCCGTATTTACGAAACGAGAGAATTGTGAACCAGTTTACCCCATTTACTTTATTGTATTTGGCACTAGGTATGTGTTTCACTAGTATTGCCTTTCGGCAAGGAGACACCACTCGACTATTTTCAAGCATGATGTTGAACGCTGGACTGGCATATTTCCAGGCTTTACTCAGCACCTTGCCTGGGCGGAGACAGAAGCGGTTACAGATTCAAACAAAACTACATCACCGTCCAAGATGGCAACAGATCATCATTAGTTCTTGGATAGGAATTGTATTAACGATTATTTTGCTCATCGAATTAGTCACACAGAGTTCATCAACTCAAGTAGTCTCACTGGTAAGTCTACTCCTCATTGTCATCGTCATTTCAATCGAAGGCTTTTGGATCAGGAACTGAAAGATATTGCTATAAGTAGTCCCCAAACCCCTTGTTGGTTTTCTCATGACTGATTTAGGACTGCTATGTCATCCATTCTGGCGGGTTTGCTAGGTTCTTTGACTGGGTTAAGGGAAGTCCTTGTGATGGTGCCACTCTTGACGCTGGAATTTGGGATTGATCTACAGTAGGCGATCGGTGCAGCCTTAATTTCTGGGATTGCGACCGCCTCAGAAGCAGCGATTGTTTTGGTGGAGCCTCCCTTTATGCTTATCTTCACGATTATATAAAGCCTCAATTAAGTCTTCATTGCTAGCGTTTAGACAAATATTCGACTAGGGAATGCTTGTAATAGAAATCTCTAAGGGTGTTTTATCTCAATGCATCAACTATAGTCATTCTGAATGATTCGGGAAAAGAGAGTAGAGAGAACGTTGCCCCTACCTTCACGAAATCCTCAGATCTCTCTCAGGTTTCCTTATAGCTAATTTAGGATGGCTACAAGAGCGCCAAAGTCTTCGGTTATCACGGTAGCCTAAAGAGTTCAAGCAGGTTCAGCCCCACCCCATTTAATCCAAGCTTGATGACGATGGCTAGATGAGGACTGAAAACAGTTTTTTATGCTGTTTTCTGGTGCTTTGTTGAGTAAAAGAGACAGTACCGGATTGATTTCTATTCAATCTTTAGTTTGCTGTTTTTTTATAATGACACTTATTCTTGCGAAAGATCATATTAATCAATTTAATTGTACCAAAAAGTTGTTGAGTAATTACTTAAAAGATGGTCATCTAGATAAAACTGAAGTTAAGGATTTGCGGTCTAAAAAACTAGATGAACCAATCCAAGCTCTAGTCGAAGATGTCATTTCTTCCAAATCTCAGAAAGACGTCTTTAATGCCAATTTTCGAGGCGCGCTTCCTCAAGGATATGATGCCGGTGACTTCTTCCTCAATGGAGATAGCCTACATCCCAAAGCGGGAATTAGCGATCGCGTTACCCTGAACGATTTTCAATCCGGTGTGTCGCAAG
>DATNOY010000324.1:0-10069 GCA_036703495.1 Coleofasciculaceae cyanobacterium | reverse complement strand
AACTGGTTTGGAAGCGATGTCTGGCGTGGAATGGGTTGAGCCAACCACGATATCTCCAAAACCGGCGGTTATGACTTGAGCTGAACTAATATCCCCTCTGGCAAAACTAAACCCCCGACCGATGGATCGAGATCCGCCGTTCGGTAAGACTCTAGCCATAGAATTTGCCTTTGTTGATGTTGCAGTCAAATTTCCAAAGGCTCCGGCAGTGGCTAATACTGCTGTTCCAGCCGCACCTAAGATGAAAGAATGCTCTGAGGCACTCTCAAAATGGGGTAAATTCTCGATCAGCATATTTCAACCGATATAGGTTTGCTTGTCTTGAAACTAAGACACAACATAAACCGCCTTAACTACCTTCAGTTGCCAATTTGGCACTGGCTTTACCTTTTTCTAAAAATCATGGAGCAGATCGACATCGATCGCATTACAGCGCTTGACTTGACCTCAATTCATCACCTTGTTGAGGAAAGTTTGTCTCAAGGATTTCGGTTTGTTGAAAGACTAGTTCAAGAGTACCGCAGTGGTTTGAATCGCTTTGATCAGTCGGGTGAAATGCTTTTGACAGCATCCGTGCAGGGTGCCATAGTCGGCATTGGCGGGCTGAATCGCGATCCGTATTTCAATCATCCCCAAGTAGGGCGATTGCGGCATTTGTATGTTGAGTCAGTTTGGCGAAGACGTGGCGTCGGGCGTTTGCTGGTCAATCAAGTGATTGCCGAAGCCCATCAGCATTACCAGCTATTGACGTTGCGAACCGACACGCCAGCAGCTGATCAGTTTTATCAAACATTGGGATTCAAAACTTACCCAAACTGGGAGCATACGACCCACCATCTCCAATTGAGCCAGCCGTTCAGCCTCACAGGTTAGATTGAACAGAGGCAGCCCCAACACTAACTTGAGATGCTCTTTCCGTAAAGTCTCGCTGCGCCCAACTTTACGCAAAAAGGGTGATTCTAAGGTGAGACTGTAGCGTTGCATATATTAAATATCGAAAATCGTTCTGCTGAAATTTGAGGAGTGCTGTAAGCTATTGCTGATGCACTCGCATTAACTTTCTCGCTGAACGATTTGGCTACATGAGTTTTGTCACGCGATCGTCTGCTTCTACTCGAAACCGTCGCCCTTCTCTCCTCATGCGTTGCATCCGCTTGATGCGGCGTTTTAGCATCGGACTGGTTTTATTGCTGCTGCTGGGGATGGGCTATCGGCAGGTAGAAAGTTTTCTGCAAAGACCACAGGCGGTTTTAGTCCTGGGTGGCTCCCCCGAACGTGAGAAATTTGCGGCTACTTTTGCCCATGAGCATCCAGAATTGCCCATTTGGGTGTCTTCTGGCAGCAATCCTGAATATGCTGAATGGTTGTTTACAGAGGCAGGCATCACCTCCAATCGGCTCCATCTGGACTATCAAGCGGTTGATACTGTGACCAATTTCACAACTTTGGTTGATCAGTTTAAGTCCAAAGGCATTAACAGCATTTATCTCATTACCTCCGACTATCACATGCGGCGCGCCTCTGTGATCGGCGAAATTGTGTTGGGCAGTCGTGGCATTGACTTCAAAACGATATCTGTACCGTCTCAGCGATCGCCGGAACCGTTCGATAAAGTCGTGCGGGATGGGGCTAGAGCCTTGCTTTGGGTAACGACGGGCAGCACTGGAGAAGATTTTGCTCGCTTTATCAGTCGGCATTGAACATTAGTCAGCATTGAATATTAGTCAGCATTGAATATCAGTATTGCTATCCGCGATCGGGGACTACAGCGGAGGCAATCGGAGGTGGGCAATCAGGAATCCCTGATCGGAGGTGGGCAATCTGAGAGCAGCGATCGACAATAGAAGATAGAACAATAATCTTCAACGGCGTTTTCTTCATCGCCGATCGCCGATCCCCGTGCTTCACTCCTCACCCACCTGGATGATGCCGCATCCTAAAGATGTGCAGCCTGACTTTTTACCCAACTCAGCCGATGACCTGCTAGATGCCTCTAGTCTCGATACCGTGCTAGATATGCTGGCGGTGATTGATTCTGCTGAAGAGTTGGCGCTCTTGGAAGTTCTCACACCCGCTCAGAAGCGCCAAGTTTGGGATGCCACCCCCGATCGCTTAAAGGTGCGACTCAAGCAAATCCGCTCTGCTCATCCTGCAGAAAAGCTAACGTCCCCAAATGCCCCGACTAAGCCCAGCGCCCCTGAAACTAGCGCCCCTGAAACTAGCGCCCCTGAAACTTTAGACCGCTCAGAATTGACAGCGCCTGCTGTCGCAGAACTGCCGGATGAGCTGGAAGCAGATAGGGAAGCGAGCGAGGACGAACTCAGCGAATTACCAGATGCTTTCCCAGATGCTCTACCAGCCGTCATGGAATCCGGGTTGAACCCCCTACCCCAGGTGGGCGATCGCGTTGTGCTTCTGGCTAAATCTCAGCTGACGGCTGCCGAAATGAAAGCCGTTTGGCAAGTTATGGAAGTGCAGACAGAATATGCCCGCATTGAAACTCAAGCGTTGGGAAGCCGGCGTTACCCTTTAACGTGGATGATCGTTTACCCAGGCTAAGCGCCCATACCGGAATACCGTTTGAGTCCTTTTCGCCATAGCCAACGGTTGAGGACAAAGAACAGCCCAATCCAGCTCAGCATAGCGAGAAACCCCTGGGTCAGGTTCACAGGCAGTCCGACTAGGATGCTAGCCGGGAAATTAATGAGATAGGGAAAAGGCGTCCATAGGGCAATCTGCCGCATCAGGGGCGGAAATACCTCTAGGGGGGCAATCATGCCTGACAAAAACAAGTAAAACAAAAACCAGAAAGACTCGATCGCATTGGCTCGCTCAATCCAAAAGGCCATCATGGCAAAGGTGTACTGAGACACAAACCGCAGTACAAACGCCAAACTTACAGCCAATACGCAGAGTAAGAACCTAGAAGCACTGGGTACCCAGGCCGCTTGCGGATAGAGCAGGAAAAACAGCAAAAGTAAAATGACGGCAAACGGCAGGCGAGCAAATCGCTCGGACACATGGGATGCAAAGTGGTGCCAACCTGGATCAAGCGGCTGCAATAGCCGGAAGGAAAGTTTGCCTTCGACAATTTCTCGCTCAAACTCCCAAATCACCCAGACAATGCTGAACTGCCGCACCAGAAATACTGCAATAAAATATCGGGTGAAGTCGATTGGCGATAGCCCAAACTGTCCGCCTTGAGATGCTTCAATCCAAACACCCATCAGGATAATCGGCAAACTACCCGACAACACCCAAAAGAATAGCTCTGCCCGGTATTCCAGCATGTAGGCGTAGTAGACCGAGAGCAGCGTTTTGGCAATGCGGAGAATGCGGTTCATCAGGCAGTTCCCCCTATGAAAACCCGACCAATCACTTCTTCAATAGGTGGGTCGGTAACGGTCAAATCTACGACCTCTAAGTTGGACAAAAGGCGAGAGATCGTTTGGGTGAGTTTTTCTTGAGGAACGATGAAATGGGCCACCCGACCTTCCACGTCGCCCACCAGTTCGCCATAGGACTGCAGCTCCAGGGACGATCGCGCCTGGGCTAACTCCACCGTGATCTCGCGGCAGGGAGCAAAGCGTTCCAACAAGCCATCCAGACTGCCATCGTAGATCAACTGCCCTTCTTTGATCACCAGCACCCGCTGACAGAGCGCCGTGATATCTGCCATGTAATGACTGGTCAGCAGTACGGTGGCCTGGTAGCGCTGATTATATTCCCGCAAAAATTCCCGCACGCTGACCTGAGCGTTGACATCTAGCCCTAAGGTGGGTTCATCCAGGAACAGCACCTTGGGGCGGTGAATCAGGGCAGCCAATAGCTCAGCTTTCATGCGTTCGCCCAAAGACAATTTGCGAACGGGCTGATTGAGCTTCTCGTCTAACGACAGCATGGCGCTCAATTCACCGACACGCTGACGGAAATCGCGATCGTCAATGCCGTAAACCGCCGCATTAATCCGCAGCGAATCCAGAGCAGGCAAGTCCCAGATCAGCTGCTGCTTCTGACCCATGACCAGCGTAATTTTCTGCAAAAAGTCGGTTTCCCGTCGAAACGGCACCTGACCCGCTACCATTACCTGCCCACTCGAGGGATGAATTAAGCCCGTCAGCATCTTGAGAGTTGTGGTTTTTCCGGCCCCGTTTGCGCCCAAAAATCCGACTACTTCACCCGCTTCAATTTGAAACGAAACAGACTGCACTGCAGGCACTGAGCGATAGGTGCGGTGGAAGAAGTGAGCTAAAGTTCCTTTAAGCCCAGGTTGTTTAACGGCAACTGGGTAAACCTTACTCAAGTTTTCGACAGCGATGATTGGCATATGCACAGGAGGATGAAGCATCCGGAATATAAAGAGTACAGATTTACTCTTATCCTATCCATGATCCCTTGTCTTCTGGTTTGCGAGGGAGTGAAAGCGGGGGCTGATCAGATCGGAGAGTCCTGTTCCTCACATTCCCCATCCCTTACTTCTCAACATCCCGGATTCACACCCCCAATTCGTCATCCTGGTAATGTTCCAGAGTCCTAGAGAGTTGTTTTGTGGGAAAGGAACCCGCGGCAGCCTTCCCACAAAACAGCAGAGTGCAACACCCTCTGTGATCCTGAACGACTACTTATGTTCAGGATGGGTAGCTTCTGGAGCTCCCATCTTCAGCTGGTTAATCACTCCAATCATTTGATAAAGACGACCCAGGTCACGACGATTAAAGTGGAGGATCAGACGGGGCAACTCTGCCGTGCCGTCGCTAGATTCTTGAGGGAGAGCCTGGCTTTTGCTAATCTGCCCTTTAACTAATAAATCACTAAAGTTTTGGTTGAGATACTCGACATCAGCATCAGCAAGCTCTAAGTTGAGGCGCATCACCAGCTGATCCCCCACATAGCGGCTAGAGTGGAACACCCGATAGAAGCTGGCGATCGCTTCACAGGCCACATCTACGCGATCGGTGATGGTATAAAGATGCAAATCGGGTTCACTAATCAACCCGGCACTGAGGAAATGCTCACGCAAATACCGATCCCAACTCTTCCAGTAGTCTCCCCCTGGCGAATCAATCAGCACCACCGGAATAAACCCCGATTTGCCGGTTTGCATCAAGGTCAAGCATTCAAACGCTTCATCCTGCGTGCCGAAGCCACCTGGAAACGCTGCCACCGCATCGCTTTCTCGTAGGAAAAACAGCTTGCGGGTGAAGAAATATTTGAAGCTGATCAGCTTGTGATTGCCCTCCATAATCGGGTTTGATCCTTGCTCAAACGGCAGCCGAATATTGAGTCCAAAGGACTTTTCAGCACTGGAGCCTTCATTAGCGGCTTGCATAATGCCTGGCCCACCCCCCGTCATCACCATAAATCCTTGCTCTGCCACGGCCCGAGAAAACTCTGACGCCATTTGATAAGCAGGGCGATCGGGTGTAGTGCGAGCAGAGCCAAAGATGGCAATCTTCCGGACATGACGGTAGGGATAAAAGACCCGAAACGCCTGCTCCATGTCTTGAAGAGAAGCATTGAGAATCTTCCAATCCAGGCGATCGGCTTCTACTTCCGCCATGCGAACCAGCGTTGTCAAAGCCTGTTGAATCAGCGCCCCATGCTTCATCTGAGGCAGCTGTTGTAACAATTCACTAATTTCTGCCTGAAGTGGCTCCAGGATATGAGAAGGAGGAGAAGAGGTCATGAATTCTTCAAAATTGGCGGTATTCTATTCTACCGAGATTTTTTGGGAAAGCACCTTGCTATTGCCAAAAGAACTTTCCCAAAAAAAACTCTTGCCGGCTCCAGGTTTTGCTGTGCTCCTGGGAAGGTCGCAAGAGGTTTTAGTCAAGAAAATCGGGCTTAGATATATTTCTCAAGCGTGGTGGCTAGCGTGGTTTTGGGAACTGCACCTACTACCATATCCACTCGCTGCCCGCCCTTAAAAATCATCAGTGTCGGAATGCTGCGGATTCCATACTGGCTGGCAACACTAGGATTTTCATCTGTATTAACTTTGACGACCTTCACCTGCCCAATGTACTGTTCTGCAATTTCATCAACTACAGGAGCAACCATCCGACAGGGCCCGCACCAAGGTGCCCAAAAATCTACTAAGACCGGAACATCGCTGTCAAGTACTTCTTGTTTAAAGGTGGAATCTGTAACTTGTGCGGCTGCTGACATGCCTAGAAAATCCTTACCTTGCGTTTTCTGTTGAAATATTACCATAGCGAAAAGGGCAGTCTCAGGATACAGACTCTATACAATTGGACATAATTTGTAGCGGTAGCTCATCATTTTATCCAAAGGCATTAGGCCGTCAGAAGCATCCTCCCTTCTCCCTTGCCTCTGCCCTTTCCCAAGGGTAAACTTGCTTCCTTGCAGATCCCCAGAAAGCAGGAACCGCCTGAACAGTAGTCCAGGCGGAGTGTGGTGTGAGGAGTGAACGGAAACATGCGTCTCCGCTCTCTTTATTCTAAGCGACAGACCTGGCAATTCGGCAGGATCAGTTGTTAAGCACAGATAAACTTATATAACGTCCCTTGACAGTCGCAAATTTATTTGCCCATTCCCAACTGCTGTGCCTTCTGGTAAACCTTGCCCTCCGTTAGCAGCGAAGGGGCAATGATCACCTCCACTTGCTGCATTTCACGGATATTCTTGGCACCCAGCGTGCCCATGCTGGTTTGGAGTGCGCCCAGAAAATTATGGGTGCCATCATCTAACTGAGCCGGACCCCGCAGAATTTGCTGAAGGGTACCTGTGGTGCCCACCCGAATCCGCGTGCCTCGAGGCAATACTGGACTGGGCGTCGCCATGCCCCAGTGGTAGCCACGTCCAGGCGCTTCCTGGGCTCTGGCAAACGGTGAGCCAATCATGACGCCATCAGCTCCACAGGCAATGCATTTGCAAATGTCGCCCCCTGTAATCAAGCCCCCATCGGCAATGACAGGGATATATTTGCCAGTTTCCTGATAAAAGTCTTCGCGAGCGGCAGCACAGTCTGCCACAGCAGTTGCTTGAGGAATACCGACCCCCAACACTCCTCGAGAAGTGCAGGCGGCTCCTGGACCAATGCCAACTAGCACCGCGGCAGCGCCAGCCTTCATCAAGTTCAATGTCACCTCATAGGTGACGCAGTTGCCCAAAATCACCGGCATCGGCATCTCTTTGCAGAAGCTGGCGAGATCGAGCGGTGTGACCGATTCGGGGGAAAGGTGAGCCGTGGAAACGACCGTTGCCTGAATAAAAAACAGATCAGCTCCAGCTTTGGCAACGGCGGCACCATACTTGGCAGCTCCGGCTGGTGTGGCGCTCACGGCCGCAATCCCGCCCTGTTGCTTAATTTCTTGGATGCGGCGTTCGATCAATTCTGCCTTAACAGGTTCGGCATACAGCTCCTGCATCAGCGGCACAAATTCAGTTTTGTCTACCGCAGCAATCCGATCGAGAATCGGATCGGGATCTGCGTAGCGGGTTTGAATCCCTTCCAGGTTCAGCACCCCTAATGCCCCCAGCTGGGACAACGCCACCGCCATCTTCACATCCACCACGCCATCCATGGCGCTAGCAATGATGGGGATTTGCCGTTCAATCCCACCAATCGTCCAGCGGGTATCTGCCAATGAAGGATCTAAAGTTCGCTGTCCGGGGACAAGCGCGATTTCATCAATGCCGTATGCTCTACGGGCCGTCTTGTTTCTGCCAATCTGAATGTCCACGCTTTCCACCCTTCCTGTAGAGATATAAAAGCTAGACTACCAAATCTAGAGATGAACCGGACTGGGGTTGATGTAAGAAACTGATGCTGTAAAGGGTGCGCTGAAGCAGACTCGCTGTATTGCTGGATACTGTTAAATTTTTTGAGCTAAATTTCTTTCAGCGACGAATTGAACAGGGGGGATGCATCAGCTGGCAGTTCCTTGAACAACTGGCTGAGGATGACATTAGAAAACAGAAACCCGTCTGGATCAGTCAGCCGGAATTGCCGATTCAAAGCAGTATCCTCTACAAACTCAACCCAGCCCTGGCGACGGAACGGTTCCAGACAGCTCAGGATCTGCTGAAGCGATCGCTCCCCAAAGTCTTGCTTTAGCTTCTCTAAGCTCAGGCCCTCGGCTAACCGCAAACCCAGCATTAAGGTATCCAATAACCTTTCTGCATCCTCTGTAACGGCACACTCGATCGCCCCTGCGGCTGCCTGATAGTCCTGTACCCAGCGATAGTAGTCCTGCCGCTTGCGGGGTCGGGTAAACCGCTGCCGTTCTGTATAGCTGGCTGCACCCATGCCAAAGCCATAATAGGAGCGGTTTTCCCAATAGACGCGGTTATGGCGGCACTGATAGCCTGGCTGGGCATAGTTCGAGATCTCATAGTGCTGATAGCCTGCACTGGTCAGCATTTGATAGGCGGTACGGTACATCTCAGCCGTCATTTCATCGGTGGGGAGCGGCTGCACACCCGGCTGATACCAGCGATCGAAGGCTGTCATCGGTTCAATGGTCAGGTCATAGACCGAGAGATGCGTGGGAGCCAGAGCGATCGCTGCTTGCAAAGAAGCTTGCCAGTGCTGCAGGGTTAGATAGGGCAGTCCCGAAATTAAGTCCAGACTAAAGTTCCTCAGCTGGGACTGGTGGATCAGGTCAACTGCGGCATAAATATGGGCGGGGGTATGCGTCCGGCCACAGGCTTGCAGCAACTCGGCTTGGAAAGCCTGCACGCCCAAACTAACCCGATTGATGCCGGCTGCACAGTAGCCCTGGAGGCGATCGCGATCGACTGTATCGGGATCAATTTCCATGGAAATCTCGGCAGTAGCGGCAATGCCAAAGTGGCGATCGAGCGTTGCCAAAATCTGCGCTAGCTGAGCCACCGTTAGCAGAGAGGGCGTACCGCCACCGAAAAAAACCGTTTCTAGCGGCCGGTGAGACAGCACCGGCGTGCTGCGGATTTCTTGACAGAGAATTTCCACATAATCTGCGATCGTGCCAAATTCGGTTTGTCCCTGTTGGGCTAAGGGAGGGCGATCGCCCACCACCGCAATGGGAAAATCACAGTAAAAGCAGCGACGCCGACAAAACGGGATATGCACATAGGCAGCCTCTGGCAAGAGACTCAGATCTGGGCTGGAGTCAGCCTCTCGTAAATGCCCATCCTCTCTTACCTCTAGCCGCATAAGCTCCACCGGTACAAACCGCACTAAAGTTTAGAAAAACTACAACGCACCTTATCTAAGCGGGAAGGATATAATGATTCTGTGCAAATCTACCTACTGAGAGTATTTTCAGCCTCTGCCCGTCATTAGCCAAGCCCGATCGCTGATGTGGAGGCTTACTTCACAAGAGGATTACTGTGCAGATGGTGCAGAACTGGCTCAACCTCATCTGATACCTATCCGCTCCCCGATCTGCATCACACCCCAGACCCACAGGGATTGGACCATGCTCGACGCAATCATCATCCTTACATTCATCATAGCAGGGGCAGGAATCGGCTTTTACGGCGTTGACTTGCTGCCAACTGAGGCCCTAGAACAGGTGAATAGCCTGGAAGGCCTCAGCATTGTGACGGGGGCTTTTGGGGCGCTGCTTGGTTTGATCATTGGTTTGGTAGCGCAGACAAGCTACCGCCGAATTGAGCGGCAAGTCCGAGAAATGCCGGTGGATATGCTGCTCAGTCGGTCGGTGGGGCTGGTTTTAGGGCTGTTAGTGGCTAACCTGATGCTAGCCCCAATTTTCTTGCTGCCGATCCCGCGTGAGTTTGCGTTTATTAAGCCGCTGGCGGCCGTTTTGGGCAGCGTCATGTTTGCTTTTTCAGGCGTCAGTCTGGCAGATATCCACGGCCGAACGCTGCTGCGGTTGATCAACCCAAACAGCGTGGAAACCATGCTGATGGCAGAAGGAACGCTAAAGCCCGTCACCACCAAAATTTTAGACACTAGCTGCATCATTGACGGACGGATTGAAGATTTGCTGACGACGGGCTTCCTGGAAGGTCAAATCCTGGTGCCGCAGTTTGTTTTGCAAGAGCTACAGCGCATTGCCGATGCCTCTAATGATCAGAAGCGAGTGCGGGGCCGGCGCGG
>DATNOY010000323.1:0-12477 GCA_036703495.1 Coleofasciculaceae cyanobacterium | reverse complement strand
CCGATGTGGAAGTTCACTTCATCAGCGCCGTTACGGAAAACATGATCAGCGGCCGGGCAATGCATCCGGGCGATATTCTTACCGCTTCCAACGGCAAGACGATCGAGGTGAACAACACAGACGCTGAAGGGCGGCTGACCCTGGCGGACGCCTTGGTCTATACCGACAAACTAGGCTTAGATGCCATGGTGGATCTGGCCACCTTAACGGGAGCCTGTATTGTGGCCCTGGGGGATGACATTGGTGGACTGTGGACAGCCGATGACGCGATTGCCACTCAACTTTCCCAAGCTTCAGAGTTGGCGGGCGAAAAGTTCTGGCGGATGCCGATCGAAGATAAATACTTTGATGGACTCAAGTCCGTGGTGGCTGATATGAAGAACACGGGGCCACGGGCCGGTGGCTCTATTACCGCAACGCTGTTCCTGAAGCAGTTTGTCAAAGACACGCCCTGGGCCCACCTCGATGTGGCTGGACCGGTCTGGACAGACAAGGAAAGCGGCTACAACAACGCAGGCGCGACCGGTTATCCCGTGCGGACGCTAGTGAACTGGGTGCTGAGCTAAGTCTCAATCTGAAGTTGGGTGGGCAATGCCCACCTGATCAACTCACCTCGCTTGCAGCCATGACAGCGGTCTTATAAGTTTCAATTGCATGATTCAAGCCCAGCGTTCCGCGTTGGGTTAAATACGTCCATGTTTGCCCAATCGGTTGAGTTGCGGCAGGCTGGCTAGGAACTAGATCGGCTAGGTTGACGATGCCATGCGTGTTGGGCAGCAGCGAATTATAAACCTGGGCAAAGGTGCGATCGCCTACAGGCGGTGCGCCATAGGTATATACCTGAATCTGGGGGCGAAGTGCCGGAAAGTGCTGAGCGATTTGCAGGGCAACTAAAGGGGCGATCGCGCCACCCAAACTGTAGCCGGTCACGTAGCAAGGCAACGCAGGCTCAAACTGCTGGACGGCAGCTTGAATTTGGGGAACTAACTGCTGGTGAATTTGTTGCAGTTGAGTCTGAACTTGACCCAACTGGGGTTGACGACTATCCCAATCAACCAGGTGGGTGAGGGCGGGATAGGCATGGGGATGGAAGGGTGGGGTTGGCAAAGCCGATGCCTGCAAAGCAATCACATGATGTGTGGTTGAAGTCAGCGCCAATCCAAAATGTTCTCGCCGACCGGCGATCGCCAATTGTTCGCTAGGTTTGAGGGCAACCCCATGAAATAAGGACTGCTGCTGGGGAGGAAGGCTCAACGTTTGAAATGAAGCAATTTGAGTGTAGCGATCGAACCCTGAAGAATACTGATCCAGCTGCCGAATTGCACCTTGATAAGCAGAAGATTCTAAATACTTCTGATGTTGAAAAACTGCTAATTCACAGCATTGGATCAGCAACGTAGCAATAGCTCGATCGGGCAGTTTCTCTAAATGAGATGCGGGCATTTCTGAGGACTGAGAAACCCGTTGACGAGGAGCGGCGACTAGATTTTTCTCTCCACCTATTTGAGCAGCAGCTTGGGTGGTGGTTGCTAAAGCACCAACGGTTAATCCAGCCCGAAGCAAATACCGACGATTGAATTTGACCATGATGATTGCTCTGGGCAGCTTTCTGCTATCATCCTAGCGAGCTTGGCTATGCTTCCAGGACGCTGAGATCACCCTCTTGATAGCGGTTTACACTTAGCTAAAACCAGATGATTTTTTGAAAGCCTTGTGGAGTCATACTTTCAAAAAATCGTCTGGACTTGACTCAGTTGAAAATTGCTATATAAAGATTTCTAGAAGATTAGTTCAGCCGATTATGAGATCAACCATGAGATCAGCGCGCTGTTGGAGAGGCGATCAAGGCTGCCCACTCTACGCCGGATAAAGACGCAGGATGCCGACGCAAGATGCATAGCAAGATACATTGGGTTCAAGCGAGAAAACTAGCTGATGCTTTGGGGCAAGTCGATCGCCAATCGGTTTTTTGTAACGCATTTTGCGTGCCCCAAAAAACTAAAACCCTGATGTTTAACAACTTAGGCTGTCCCAAACTTCTCAGCATTTCAGGCTTCGATCATGGTTAGATGAGGGGTGGAATCTAAAAAACGTGACGATACTATGCCCGATACAGCCTACATTTTTCTAGCAGGAGCGAGTCGAGGTGTTGGGCGAGAAGTTGCCCATTGTTTGGTCAAGCAATCGCTAAAAGTCAAAGCCTTGGTGCGATCGAATGCAGTCAAAGCAGAGTTGGAAGCGCTGGGAATCACGGCTGTTTTAGGAAATGCGCTGCATCCAGAAGAAGTTGAGCAGGCTATGCTGGCAGATCCCGTTTCTATGGTGATTAGCACCATTGGGGGGGTGCGGGCAGACGAGCAACGCGTCGATTTCTTGGGCAACAAACATTTGATTGATGCTGCCGTGAAAGCCAAAGTTGAGAAGTTTATTCTTGTCTCCTCCATTGGCAGCGGCGATTCAGCAGGGGCATTACCACCTCAGGTGTTGGAAACGTTGCGCCCTGCCTTGCTGGCCAAAGAGCAAGCCGAGAATTACTTGGCGGGCAGTGGCTTAGTGTATACCATCGTCCGACCGGGCGGTTTAAAATCTGAACCGGCCAGTGGCAACGCGGTTCTAACCCCCGATCCCACGATTGCAGGCTCCATTAACCGGGCAGATGTGGCGACGCTGGTTTGTCAATGCTTATCTTCTCGAAAAGCCAATAATCGAGTGCTATCGGCTGTCGATCGCCAAATGGTATATGTCCAGAAGGACTTTGAAATTTTAGACTTGAGCTAGTGTGATAGCTACGATCGCGCCCTTGAATCTCGATCTCGATCCCCCTCTGCTGAGACAAGCCCTGCTCGACTGGTACGCTGCCTCCGGTCGAACGCTGCCGTGGCGACAAACTGACGATCCTTATGCCATCTGGGTTTCTGAGATTATGCTCCAGCAAACCCAGGTCAAAACCGTTATTCCCTACTATGAGCGTTGGCTAGCTCAGTTTCCAACGATCGCGGCACTGGCCCAGTCTGATCAGCAGCAGGTCTTGAAAGTTTGGCAAGGATTAGGCTACTATGCTCGCGCCCGCAATTTGCATCGGGCGGCGCAGGTGGTGCTCCAGCAGTTTGACGGCGCTTTCCCGACCGATCTGGAAACGGTTCTGTCGTTGCCGGGAATTGGGCGAACCACAGCAGGCGGCATTCTCAGCGCTGCGTTTAACCAGCCTGTGCCGATCTTGGATGGCAACGTCAAGCGGGTGTTGGCACGGCTCCTGGCTTTAGAGGTGCCCCCCAACCAAGCCTTGAACCGTCTCTGGGAAATTTCGACCCAGATCCTCGACCCGGTGCAACCGCGTGACTTTAATCAAGCCCTGATGGATTTAGGCGCTACCCTCTGTACACCCAAAAATCCGGCTTGCTTACTTTGCCCCTGGCAACCTCAATGCCGCGCCCATCAGCTCAACCGCCAAACCCAACTTCCTATGACTGAAACCCGCTCCCCCCTCCCTCACAAACAAATTGGCGTTGCTGTCATCTGGAACGATGCAGGGCTGATTTTGATCGATCGCCGGCGTCAAGAAGGTTTGCTGGGAGGATTATGGGAATTTCCGGGCGGCAAAATTGAGCCTGGAGAAACGGTAGAAGCCTGCATTCAGCGAGAAATCCAAGAAGAATTAGGGATTGAAGTAGCAGTGGGTGAGCGGCTGATCACCCTGGATCATGCCTATACCCATTTTCGCGTCACGCTCAACGTTCACCACTGTCGGCATCTCAGCGGTGAACCTCAGCCGATCGAATGCGATGAGATCCGCTGGGTAACGTTAGCAGAACTCGACCAGTTTCCCTTTCCTAAGGCAAATGTACAGATCATTGCAGCGCTGCAGCAAAGGGAAGGCAAACCGTCCCCTTCCTCTGGTTCCCCTTCCTCGGGCTCCTAGCGCTAGTCAATCACCCAATAGCCGCGATCGCGCCAGTATTGTTCTTTAAGCGCGTTCGAAAGATCATCGGCAGAGATCAGCGATCGCTCCATTAAAAGTTCACCAATTCGCTTGGGTTCAGAAAACTGATTTTCCAGCACATACTGCAGCTGATCTGGAGAAATCAATTTGCGATGAACCAAGACTTCGCCCAATTTCATATGCTCTAGCATGATCGTACTCCGGCAGATCACCACCTTTAAGCTAAGCCACAGCAAGCCTCTGTAGCCTCACCCTACAGGGCTACTCCAAAGTATGAAGTTTGACAGTTAGGGCGCTAATCACCTGTTTTGGAAAGCGTCGCTGGTTGTATCGTTACTGTCTCTGATCCACCCCAAAAGACTGGTACATCCTCTGATCGCATTTTACCCAAAAAGCATAGATTAGGCATATTCCGAAACAAATGCATACAGCGGCATACAGCACATTTACCCTGCCTGATTAGAACGAGGAGAGCGAGCAATGTCTACGCATTACCGCCATGCCAACGATTATTTGACGCAGCTTTTGCGATCGCAAACGATACAGCAATTAACACATCAACTAGAGGCAAAATACGGGGAGACTTCTCCTAAAATGCCGGGTGGATCGCGGCTGACGCCAGCAGCCGTTGAGCGCCGCTGGCAAGTCTTAAATGTGGCTGAAGCGGTGCAATCGGTGCTGGCCGATCCGCAAACTCTAGAACAGATGGAAGGCTATCATCGCAATATCGAGAACTTTATTGGTACGGTGAAGCTGCCGGTTGGCATTGCAGGCGCTTTGCGGGTCAATGGCTTGTTTGCCCAAGGCGATTACTATATTCCCTTAGCCACTACGGAAGCTGCACTCGTAGCTTCCTACAACCGGGGTGCCCAGCTGATTACGGCAGCGGGCGGCTGTACGGCCATGCTGTTGAATGAAGGGGTGAGCCGCGCTCCCGGATTCGCCTTCCGCAATTTGCAGGAGGTTGGGCAATTTATGGTGTGGGCGATCGCTTCCCAAGCTGACTTCAAGCAGGTTGCCGAATCCACCACGCAATATGGCAAACTCACCGATCTACGGCTGACGGTGGAGGGCAACCACATCTACCTCGACTTTCAGTTCACCACAGGCGATGCGGCCGGACAAAATATGGTGACGATCGCCACGCAAGCCATCTGCGATTACATCCAGGCCCACTCGCCAATTCAGCCGCAATACTCTTTTGTGGAAGCTAATCTATCCGGCGACAAGAAAGCCAGCGCTCAATCTTTTCTATCGGTGCGGGGCAAAAAAGTGGCAGCAGAAGTCATCCTGCCTGCAGATCTGGTGCAAAAGCGCCTGCACACTTCTCCAGCACAAATGGTGAACTACTGGCAAATGTCGGCCATTGGCGGCACGCTGACGGGCACCATTGGCATTCAGGGGCACTATGCCAATGGGCTAGCGGCTCTGTTCATTGCCTGCGGCCAGGATGCAGCCTGTGTAGCCGAATCGGCGATCGGTGTGACTCGGTTTGAGCTTACCCCCGATGGAGCGCTGTATGCCTCGGTGACACTGCCCAATCTGATGGTGGGTACGGTAGGCGGCGGCACAGGATTGCCCAGCCAAAAGGCTTGTCTGGAGATTCTAGGATTGGCAGGTAGCGGTCATGCTCAAGCCTTTGCTGAAGTCTGTGCCGGACTGTTGCTAGCAGGAGAACTCTCCATTATTGGGGCACTCAGTTCAGGAGAATTTACGCGGGCCCATCAGCGCTTGGCAAGGGGCAAAACCCAGTTGGCAGAGTGAAGGGTTGGTGAGTAGAGGGTTGGTGAGTGAAGGGTTATGAAAAATCGCTGGTGGATCTATCAGAAGGAACGCTTTCCCATCTTCAAGCATGGTGTGCTGATTGCGGTATTTAGCAGTGCTGCCGTAGGCTACTCGATGCAGTTACGCGGTGAGCGGCTAACGCCGATCTGGGGTGCGGGATTGATTGCGGGCATCACGCTGTTTCTCTGCTTTTTGCAACTGCGGATTGCCGACGAATTGAAAGACTATGCCGAAGATGCTCGATACCGTCCCTACCGTCCGGTGCCCCGGGGGCTGGTGACGCTACGGGAACTGGGCATAGTGGCGATCGCCGCTGCCTGCATTCAGTTGGGTCTAGCCCTCTCAGTTGGATGGCCACTGGTGCTGCTGTTGCTCCTGGTCTGGTTGTATATGGCGCTGATGGGGCAAGAATTTTTTGTCTCCGCCTGGCTGAAAGCGCGACCGCTCCTCTATCTGCTCAGTCATGCGGTGATCATGCCGCTGCTAGCGCTCTATGCGACGGCCTGCGACTGGTTAGCGGCTGGAGTACCAGCTCCCAGCGGATTAATAGGTTTCTTGCTCGTTAGCTTTTTCAACAGTCTGACGATTGAGCTAGGGCGCAAAATTCGGGCTCCTCAAGACGAAGAACCTGGCGTTGATACCTATTCAGCGCTGTGGGGAGGCAGACGAGCCGCGATCGCCTGGCTCAGTGCCAGTTGGCTGATGGGCATGACTTCCCTCTGGGCGGCTGTGCTCATCCAGTTGACGCTGCCAGTTGCCTGTGTCTTTCTGCTGTTGATTAGCGGCTCAGGGGCGATCGTCTGGCGCTTTGTGACGCAGCCCACCACTGCCCGAGCCAAAGCTTTTGAAGTGATGTCTGCCCTGTGGACGCTGCTGATTTACCTGAGTTTGGGCATTGCCCCTGGGGTATACAGCGGGTTTTAGTCCTTCCCAATTTTTCTCTTTGAGAACCGATCGATGACTCATATTTTTTATCCTCAAGATTTGGGCAAGCCGCAGGCTCAGTTGGGTGGCAAAGCCCGCACATTAGCCACCCTGGCTGCCTTTAATCTGCCCATTCCCGCTTGGTTTGTGCTGGCTCCTGCGGCCGAACTGGCGCTTGATCTGAGTGAAAGCCTGCAGGCTGAACTGGCGGCTGCCCTGTCTACCCTATGTCCGGCTGGAGAGCTTGTCGCCGTGCGATCGTCGGCCCTGGATGAAGACGGTAGCCAACAGTCTTTTGCGGGACAGCTCGACAGCTTTTTGAATGTTCCACTAGCCGAAGTGGTAGAAAAAGTGGTAGCCGTGCGGCAGTCTGGCTTTAGCGATCGCCTGCGGGCTTACCGTCAAGAGCATCAGCTCTGTCCACCGCAATGTCCTGCCGTCCTGATTCAGCGAATGGTGCCGGCGGAGGTGGCGGGAGTGGCCTTTAGCGCCAATCCAGTGACGGGTCAGCGGGGTGTGGTGGTGATCTCGGCAGTGCAGGGGTTAGGCGATCGCCTGGTGTCAGGTGAGTCTGAAGGCGAAACCTATCAGGTGGATCGGGCAGGACAAATTGCTCGGACAGCGGTAGATCTGCCCGCTGAGGAACCGCCGCATTTAGACCCTGACCAGATTCGCGCCATCGCTGCTCTGGCACGTCAGGTAGAACATCATTTGGGTCGTCCGCAAGATATCGAATGGGCGATCGCTGAGGGCAAGCTGTATCTGCTGCAAGCCCGACCGATCACCACCCTGGTACGGCTGGCGGATCCGGATGGCGGGTTGAATCTTTGGGACAACAGCAACATTGCCGAAAGCTATGGCGGCATCACCACCCCCCTCACCTTCTCGTTTGCCCGGCGGGTGTATCAGCAAGTCTATCGCCAGTTTTGCCAGCTGATGGGCGTTCCAGCCGCCGCGATCGTCCGTCATGATCTGACCTTTCGTCGCCTGTTAGGACTGATTCAGGGACGGATTTACTACAACTTGCTGAACTGGTATCGGGTGCTGGCCTTGCTGCCTGGGTTCACCGTCAACCGCCGCTTCATGGAACAAATGATGGGGGTGCAGGAGGAACTGCCGGCTGATGTACTGGCAGAATTGGCGCAGTCCAATCTGGGTGACAAGATGAAAGATGTCCTGCGGCTGGGCAGAACGGTGATCGGGCTAGTCCAGAACTACCTCACCCTGCCCCGACAAATCCAGCGATTTGATCAGCGGCTCGATCGGGCGTTGGGGGATGCATGCGACTGTCCGGGGGTACCGATCGCCGAACGGCTAGCCGCCATGCGGGCAGATGAATTGGTGGACTACTACCATCAGCTAGAGCAACAGTTGCTCAACCGTTGGGATGCACCGCTGGTCAATGATTTCTTTGCCATGATCTTTTATGGGGTGCTGCGCAAGCTAACGGCTCAGTGGGGCGGCGATCAAGACGGCACCCTACAGAACGACCTGATTAGCGGCGAAGGCGGCATGATCAGCGCTGAACCGGCTGATCGAATCAGAGCTATGGTCAAAGTTATTAGCCCTTACCCTGAGTTGGTGCAGCAACTCTGTCAGGATGACCTGCCCGCAATTCTGCACAGCCTGCCCCAAGTTCCTGTATTTCAAGCGCAGTATCAAGATTATTTAGCCACCTTCGGCGATCGCTGCCTAGAAGAACTGAAGTTGGAAAGTTCTACCCTTCAGGATGACCCCCTGCCGCTGCTGCGCTCAATCGGGCAGTTGGCGGCGGTGCCGGACAGCCCAGCGCGCCCGGACTTATCCTCTGCTCAGTCGCCTGCTGACAGCCCGCGCTCCCTGGCGGAAGCCCGCGTCCGCCGATCGATCGGCCGTCAGCCACTGCGCCGTCTGATCTTTGGCTGGGTGTTGGACAATGCCAGAGCCAGAATCCGCGATCGCGAGAATCTCCGGTTCCAGCGCACCCGCGTATTTGGTCGGGTGCGGCGTATCTTGGTGGAACTGGGCAAACGCCTCTATGCCCTCGACCAACTCATCCACCCCAAAGACATCTTTTATCTGGAACTCGACGAAATCTTTGGCTTCCTGGATGGCACAGCCACCTGCACACGCTTAAAGGACTTAGTGCAGCTCAGGCAAGCTGAATTTGAGCAATACCGAACAATGGCGGCTCCGAGCGATCGCTTCTCCACCCGAGGCAATGTCCATCCGATCACCGCTCATGCTGCTGTCGCTGCTGCTAGCGTGGCCCAACCCGGCACCTCACCTTTCTTGCAAGGCACAGGCTGCTGTCCAGGCATTGTCCGCGCTCCGGTGCAGGTCATTACCCATCCAAAAACGACGGTGCTGCGACCGGGTAGTATCCTGGTTGCCGAACGCACCGATCCGGGCTGGATTATGCTGTTTCCAGCGGCCGCCGGACTGCTGGTGGAACGTGGCAGTTTGCTATCTCACTCGGCGATCGTTTCTCGGGAAATGGGGATACCCACGATCGTTTCCTTACCGGGTATCACGCAATGGCTGCAAGACGGAGACTGGGTGGAAATGGACGGCAGCACGGGCCGGGTGCAGCGGCTAGCTTCTGGGGGGGAGTGCCCTGCCACAGAACAGCCTGGCTCAGGGCAGGCGGTCTGCAGTGCGCCTACTTGCGAGATGGCTTCTGGGCTTGGCTAGAGAAATGGATGCGATCGCTCAACTGCCGTAAATTGCGGGCCAGGTCGGGATCGGTATTTTTGAGCTGGGCAATTTTCTCGCAGCTATACAAAACGGTGGTGTGATCTTTGCCGCCAAAGACTTCACCGACCTTCGGCAGACTCAAGTCGGTGTGCTGCCGCATCAAAAACATGCCGATTTGCCGAGCTACGCTAATTTCTCGACGGCGGGAGCTGCTCTTCAGATCTTCAATGGAAATTTCAAACATTTCCGAAACTGCTGCCATTACTGCTTCCGGTGAAGCGGCCACCTGATCGTTGGGCGGATTCAACACGGGAGCAATGTTCTCAACCGTCATGGGTAACCCTGAAATGGAGGTGTAGGCCACGGCCCGAATCAGCGCTCCTTCCAGTTCACGAATGTTGGAGGTGTAGGTGGAAGCAATATATTCAATCACGTCTCGCCCTAGGCGAATATTGTCGTACTCGGCCTTTTTTTGCAGGATGGCCATGCGGGTTTCCAGGTCGGGAGCCTGGATGTCGGCAATCAGCCCCATCGAAAACCGAGAACAGAGCCGCTCTTGCAAGCGAGGAATTTGGCTGGGCGGACGATCGGAGGCAATCACCACCTGTTTGCCCGACTCATGCAGGGTGTTAAACGTGTGGAAAAATTCTTCCTGCGTGTACTCTTTGCCTTCAATGAACTGGATGTCATCCACCAGCAGCACATCCACTGCCCGATAATGTTCCCGAAAGCTCTGCATACTATCTTTGCGAATAGCGGCAATCAGGTCATTGGTAAATTTCTCGGTAGAGACGTAAAAGATCTTGGCATTGGCATCAATTTCTAAGCGATAGTGCCCGATCGCCTGCATCAAGTGGGTTTTGCCCAACCCGACTCCGCCGCAGAGAAACAGCGGGTTGAACTCTCGTCCGGGCGACTCGGCCACCGCCAACGAGGCTGCATGGGCCATGCGGTTATTGGAACCCACCACAAAGCGAGAAAACACCGATTTGGGATTGAGCTCGGAATGGCGAATCCGCTGAGTCGTGGAGGCATCTGCCGGAGGAACTTCAACCGGCAACGGCATCAGCGCCTCTGCTGTTTCTGTCGCCGAATTTTCTGGCGCGCCGCCCGGCTTGACGGCAATATGAATATCAACCGGATAGCCCAAGATTTCTTGAACCACGTCGGCGATCGCCTTGACGTAATATTTCTGCAACCAGTTGCGAGCAAACGGATTAGGCGTGCAAATCAACAGGCTGGTTTGATCCAGACGTTCAGCACTTGCCGGTTTAATCCAAGTCTCGAAAGTTGGACGGCTCAGCTGCAGCTGCAGACGCTCCAGCACCTGATTCCAAAAACTTTCCAGGCTAGTTTCCACTGCTCACCTCAATCCCTAATGCCATAGAGTTAAACCCAGTTCACCTGAGTTCCGATCAACTTTGCCCAATCATTCAACGCCACCCTAGCTGCCATAGACTACTAGATGTTGGGTATAGAATGCCATAAAATTCCAAATGTAGATATTCTTTGGTCAGTAAATTAAAAGCGCGGGCAAGATGCCCGCACTACAGGGTAATTTAATTTTTGGAAATTGCCTTAGTCTACTCGCTCCAACTGCCAAAGAATTTGATTGCCTTCTCGCCGCACTCGCGACACCACCCAATTTCGCCAAACCCAGTTGTCGCCTCGGCTAGTGACAGCGCTGGCATTGACATCCATTAAATCTGCCAACTCTGAACTGGTAATCAGGTAGCCCTTGCTGGCGATTTCATCTGCCATGTGCAACGTCTCCACCATGTTGCGCAGCTGAGTGACCCTCACCTCACGAGGTAGATCCGAAGCGTCAGGATTGAGAGAAGGCGTGGAGTTTACCATAGCCAATTCGGGGGCAGAGCCAGGATCAGAAGGGTTAGAGTCAAAAGTTATTCTCTCAGTGGATTGTATCGCTTCCGTCACAGATATGTTAGTGGTAGTGGAGTTAAATTCAACAGTTTGTTGCAATCGGGGGATCGCCCCTAGAGAAAAAGCGCGAGCGATCTCATCACAGCGATCGTTCCCCACATCGCCGGAATGCCCTTTGACATACCGCCAGTCCAGCTTGGACTGTTTGTTGACCTTTTGGTTCAGCTGATCGAGGATTTCCCACAGCTCTTGATTTAATACAGGTTTGCCAGTCGAGGTTTTCCACCCTTTTTGCTTCCACCCCTTAATCCACTTGGTGATGCCATTCTTAACATATTCACTGTCGGTATAAAGCGCCAGTGGCTCGGTGGGCTGGGTTTCCACGAGAAATTCTAGGGCAGCGATCGCCGCCTGAATCTCCATTCGGTTATTGGTAGTTTGAGCGTCAAATCCCCCGAGTTCATGCACTGAACCATCATTGAAATAGACGACCGTTGCCCAACCGCCTGGACCCGGATTACCTGAGCAAGCGCCGTCTGTGTAAATGCTTTTGATTAGCCTAGAAGTCATACGAAGTCGCAAATAGTATAACCGTACTGAATCCCGCTCTAGCATACGCTAGGCTGGCTGCCCGTAGAGAGCGGCTAACGATATTTTTCATGAAGTGAGTGCTCATCCTCATCCTCATACATTCTCATCTTCATGATGAACTGAGGGAGTTTGGGTATTTAGAGCTTCTGACAGGTCTGACCGATGATGAGTTTGCATTAGGGCAATTGCCTCGTCACACCAGCTGATCCCTGCTGTTGCCGATAGAACACCTCGACGAATCGTTAAGCGGATACCTAACCGTCCTCTGTAGGCAGAATCAGCTGCGGAAACGGTTCCCTGTTGATCTAACCGCTGAAGCGACTCCTGGCACCAGGTGAGTTTTGCGACATATCGCTGGCGTGAGATCTGCAGCTGAGCGATCGCTTGTTCAGGGTCTATCAGGTCATAGCACAGCGCCTTGACGAGTTGCTCGTCGCGAATTTCAGCTTCAGCCGGAGGCAGATCCACCCAAGCTAGGAGGGTGTTCCGTCCTGAGGTCGTAATAGAGTAGACCTTTCGCTTGGGGCCGCGTTCACTCTTTTGCATTTCGTGGTTCACAAATCCCTGTCGCTCCAGGTCTGCCAAAGCTGGATAGATACTGCTATGGTCGGCTGCCCAATAATGGTGGGCTGCTTGGGCAATCCATTGCGTTAGGTCGTAGCCTGATTGAGGTTTGA
>DATNOY010000322.1:0-2548 GCA_036703495.1 Coleofasciculaceae cyanobacterium | reverse complement strand
GGTTTAGAGCCGCTGCCAGATGCCAAAGTGTTGCTGCCTGCTTTAAACGTTGAGGAACTAGCCGACTCTTCAAGAGCGCTGCTCTACGAAGAGGATGCTGCCCCGCCGATGCCTGAGCCAAGCGCTCCTCCGGTACGCTCTTCCTGGAAACCTGTGCCCTCTGGCGTCAGGCTGCTGGCGTTGCTCGTTTTGGGATTAGTGGCGGCGGTGCTAGGTCTGGCCATTTGGCAACAGATGAATCCATCGCCCCCGCCCCCGCCGCCAACGCAAAGCTCCTAGTAGGGTGTCAATTATTAATTGACGGGTAGCTCCAAGCCAGGGAGTTGATTAGGGTTAAACTTTGAGGGTCTTCGACCCGTCAAAATTTTCTTGACAGAACACTAGCGCATGAATACAGTTTCTGACGCCTTAATTCTGACGCCTTAAGCGGCTGACAGGCTGAGGTTGTAATTTGCCTGCGCCTCCAGAATAGGATTGACTTTGATGTAATAGACTCCAGGGCTGAGGCTATAGCTAAAGGTCGGGTCAATGCTGCTCTGGTAGGAAGCCAGGACGCCATTGTTGTCCTTCAGCAGGCTGACCCGCAGCGACGTGCTATCGGTGGGCAAGAGGGGAGTGGTGGCGATCGCCCCATTTAGGGTCACGGCTTTGCGGACGGTGAACTTGTAGTAATCCTCGCTGTCGCCTTTGCCCACGAACTCGCTGAGGGTAGTGGGGGTAGAACTGAGAAAGACCGTGCGGGCAGTGGCAGTGGTTTCCCCAGCACTGTCAGGAATAGCCGTTCCGGCCAGGCTGAGCTTGTAGGCGGTTGACCCATTCAGGGGTTGAACCTGTGCGTAATAGGAGCCTGCTCCCAAAACTAGCTCAAAATCGGGGGTTGTGCTGCTGGACTTAGAGGCAATGAGCTGGTTGGTGCGATCGAAGAGATTGACCTGCACATCAGAGGTGATACCGCTCAGAGAAGAACTAAGACGAGTGGTTTTGTCGGTGAGCGTGAAGCTGTAGTAGTCGCTATTATCCGTATCGGTGCTAACGAAATCGCTGTAGACGCTGGATGTAGCCCCCACGGTAATCGGGCGGGCGGTGTCGGGTGTGTTCCCGGCCAAATCGGGCGGTGGCGCGGTAGATACCTTCAGCTTGTAATTGCTGTTGCCACTTTTGCGAAAGGCGCGAATCCAGTAGATGCCTTTCTCTAACACCTGATTCATCACCTCATTCAAGCCACCTGGCTGAGCCGATCGCGCCAGCACTTGATTTTGGCTATTGCGTAGCTCTACATTAAGATCGGCTCCGGCGGCAATACCACTCAGGTTGAGCTTGAAACTGCTGCGCTTGCCAATCGAGAAGCGATAAAAGTCATTGCGATCGCTTTGATCCAGCGCATCTCGAAATACCTGCGGCTTGGAAGTGAGTGAAATTCGTCTGGCCCGGTCAGCGGTATTTCCTGCAAAATCTGCCATATCGTACTTGCCCTTGCGCCCAATTTGCGTCTGGTGATGTGGGTCGGCTAGATGCCTCGCATCTGTAAGACGAGGGAGCGGCACAAGTGTTCCTTGCCTAGAGGAACATTCCCATAGAAGATAAGTAAGGAAATCAAAGCAAGTTACAAAAGCCGGGCTGTACTCCCAAAGTGCAGCGAGTTGAGAGAGTTCTGAGAAGATATGAAAGTTGGCGATCGCGTTCGTGTTAAAGAATCAGTCCTGGTTTACCACCACCCTAGCAGCCGGAATGAAGCCTTCGATCTGCAAGGGTTTGAGGGTGAAATTACGGGTTTGGCTAACGAATATCATGGCAAGCCCATCAGCGCAAATTTCCCGATCCTAGTTAAGTTTGAGGGTAAGTTTAAGGCACATTTGCGGGAGAGTGAGCTAGAGCTAGTTTAGGATGATCAATTTACAGCAATTCTCAATTGCGTCAGCCACAGTTATTTTTGAGAAGCCGCGCTGAGCACGGCTTCTCAAAAATAACCCACCCTGAATCAAGCGCAAAGCGCTGTAATCGACTGAGGGTTTGGAGTGCTGCCCCGAACCCTCATCAGAGACTTTGTCTATCGCGCTCGACTGGAACTAGATTATTTTTTGAAAGCCGCCCGGAGCGCGGCTTTCAAAAAATAATCTGGACTTGACTCAATTGAAAATTGCTATAAATCCTATTCCTTCAAGACATGCGAACTGGCAAGGGCAAAGATTGAGGGAGTATTTCTCATGCCTTACTGCTCCGGTAGAACCATCGCAGGGGATTCAGTTCTGCCTGCATTTGCGCTAGCTCCTGGCGATTTTGGGCTGCTGCCTGGAGATACCAACGGCAGTGATCCGCATGCGCCTGTCGCAATTCAACTTCAGCATAAAAAGCTCGCGTGTCTTGATAGATCTCAAATTGAGCATCAATCGCAGCTTGGGGAATTGGAATCAGGTAAGAGAAACCGTTGGACATAAGGGAGGCTCTACCGGCTTTGCTACGGTCGTATTTCACCGTCGCGCTTGATTTTTGGGAAAAGGGTGCAGAGTCCCCTTCTTAAAAGACAATCGCAACTCCAGAACGTTATCTA
>DATNOY010000321.1:0-19870 GCA_036703495.1 Coleofasciculaceae cyanobacterium | reverse complement strand
GTCGGTTTTGCCGTCTTTGTAGCGGCTCTGGGAGCGGCGTCAACCACGCTATGGGGCGTGAAGCCCGAAGCGTTAGATACTGTGATGGGCATTCCCTCCCTCAACACGGGCGTGTTTGGCGGGCTGATCATGGGCTGTGTGGCCGCCTTTTTGTTTAATAAGTACTTCCGCATTCAGCTACCGCAGTATCTCGGCTTCTTTGCGGGCAAACGCTTTGTGCCGATTATCACGTCGCTGGCTGCGATCGCCATTGCCCTGCTGATGAGTCTGATCTGGCCGCCCATCGGCAATGCCATTAAAACTGCGGCTAATGCGGCGGCTTCTGGCGGCAATGTCGCCTATACCGCTGCGCTGTATGGGGTGGTAGAGCGATCGCTGTTGCCCTTTGGACTGCATCACATTTGGAATGTGCCCTTCTTCTTTGAAATTGGTTCCTTCACCGATGCGGCCGGTAAAGTGGTGCATGGCGACATTAACCGCTTTTTTGCCGGAGACAAAACGGCCGGAATTTTAGGTGGAGCCTACTGGTTCAAAATGTTTGGATTACCGGCTGCCGCGATCGCCATCTGGCATTCTGCCTATCCCAAAAACCGCGTGGTCACGGGCGGCATCATGCTATCGGCTGCCTTCACATCATTCCTGACGGGTATTACCGAGCCGATCGAATTCTCCTTCATGTTTGTCGCCCCGCTACTCTACGTCGTTCATGCCTTCATGGCCGGCTTTTGTGACTGGCTGTTCCAGATCATGGGTGGCAAAATGGGGTTCACCTTCTCCCATGGCTTCATCGACTTTTTCCTCTTCAATACGCTGGGCACAAAGTCCTGGCTGATCATTGCCTTCGGCCCCTTGTTTGCAGCCCTGTATTATTTTGTCTTCCGATTTGCTATCAAACACTTTGATCTGAAAACCCCCGGACGGGAAGATGACAATGGCAATGAAGTGGCCACATTCAGCGGCTCCAGTGCCTCATCCGATCTGGCGCGTGAATTGGTTAGAGCTTTTGGTGGTCGCCAAAATATTGCTGCCCTGGATGCTTGCATTACCCGTCTGCGGGTCACGGTTCACAACATGCAGCAGGTTAACAAAGGCAGACTGAAAGCTTTGGGGGCATCGGGGGTCTTGGAAGTGGGCAACAACGCCCAGGCGATTTTTGGGCCGCGATCGGAAAACCTGAAAACGGACATGATGGAATATCTCAGCGTGGCCGGTGCTGAGGCCGATGCGGCCTATGAAGCAGAGGTTGCCGCTGTGCCTGCCGCTGTACCTGCTGCTGAAACACCACCTGCCGCTGCAGCAGCCATACCGCCCGATCCGGAGGCTGCGCAGCGCGTCCAGGCGGCGATCGCGGCTCTGGGGGGTTCTGCGAACATCCTCAATGTTCAGCCTGCAGCCCTGACGCGGTTGCGGGTGGCAGTGGCCAATGAGGCAACTGTGGATGAAGCCGCCCTACGCTTGATTGGCATCCAGGGCATTCTGCGGTTACCTGAGCAGCGGCTGCATTTACTGGTCGGGTTCAATGCCGATCAGTATGCCGAAGAAATGAACAAGCAGTTGGCCGATCGGGGAACCTAAACCAACGCAGCACACTCATACTAAAGGGCATTTGCAGAGGGCATTGCTCCCCTGTAGCCTATTGTCTGATCCTTCATCTGCGATCGCTCATGCTCTCTCACCTGTATCGCCTGCGGCTTCTTGCCTGGTTTCTCATGCCTCTCTTGGTACTGCTGCTGTCCAACGTTGCCGCGATCGCTCAAGCTCCTGCGTCCGTATCCCAACCCACACCCGACCAAACGGTTGACTGTGAAATTTTGGTAGCGGGGGGCGGATTGGCAGGCACTGCTGCTGCTTACGAAGCGCTGTTGGCAGGACGAACCGTTTGCCTGACGGAAATTACCGATTGGGTCGGGGGGCAAATTTCTGCCCAGGGCACCTCGGCCCTGGATGAAGCCAAACGGCAGCAGCAGGAGCTATTTTATTCCCGCGGCTATAAAGAACTCCGCCAGCGGATTGAGAAAAAATACAAAACCCTCAATCCGGGCGATTGTTGGGTCAGCGCCTCTTGTTTCTTGCCCAAAGATGCTCACGCCCTTTTGTGGAAAGAATTGCAGGCGGCTGAGAAAAAAGGAGAGGGCAAGCTCAAGTGGTTTCCCTCCACGGTGATCAAAGACCTGCAGATCACGGCTAACGGCAAGCAGATTCAGGGAGCGATCGCCATTCAGCATACCCCTGCTCCCAACACGCCACCCCTCAATAGCGAACCTTTGTCTCAGGTGATTGAGGATGTCTATCGCTACGAAGATTCGGATCGTTTCACCAAGACGGTGATTCGCTTTGTTCCCCCACCTGCGGCGACCAACGCCCCGCCGCAGACCGCGAAATGGTTTGTGATTGATGCCACCGAAACGGGCGAACTGGTGGCTCTGGCCGATGTTCCCTATCGGTTAGGTATCGATCCGCTCTCTTACCTGAATCCCTCTTCGCCCAGTGTCACAGGTGATCCTTACTGCACGCAGGGGTTCACCTATACCTTTGCTATGGAGCAGACCCAGGAACCGCAGCCGCAGCCGATGCCGTCGTTCTATCCTCAGTACGAACCGTACTACAGCTACGAGAAAGCACGACCCGACAAGAATTATTTTGACTATGTGTTCACCTATCGACGGATCTGGAGTCCCAAACCGCGATCGCCCCAAAAAGCCTTCGGCGTCTCCCAGCCTAAACCCGGCGATATCTCCATGCAAAACTGGACTTGGGGCAATGACTACCGCCCCGGCACAGCCGCAGATAATTTAGTCTATACGCGCGACCAGCTAGAACAACGAGGCGAACTGGCTGCGGGCGGCTGGATGGGCGGATTACGCACTGAAACCCTGCGCAAAGGCGAAGAGAATGCCCTGGGGTTCTATCACTGGCTGGTAGCAGGCACCACCGATTCGCAATTGGGAGAGGGTGTGAAGCAGCCTGCACCCAATCAGCGCTTCCTGTCTGGGTTTGATGCGCCCATGGGGACAGCGCACGGCTTGTCTAAGTATCCCTACATGCGAGAAGGACGGCGGATTATTGGACGACCTGCCTTTGGCTATGACGAAGGTTTTGCCATCTCAGAAATCGATATTTCCAAGGTGGACTACCTCGATCCCTACTACCAAACCACCCTGCCCCCGCGCATGTATCAGGCACTGTGGACAGCCCTGGCTGCCCAGCCGGCAGAAGTGCTGAGCAAAAACACCCCTGCCGAACAAATTTTGCGGCGCACCCGCTCCAGAATCTACCCCGATTCCATTGGCATCTCGCAGTATGCGATCGACTTCCATCCCTGTATGACCCTGTCTCCCCCCGAGACTCCAGGCAATACAGAACGCGACGGGGTACGGCGAGCCCATGGGCCAGCCTACCCGGCAGAAATTCCGCTGCGGGCGATGATTCCGCAAAAAATTGACAATTTGCTAGTCACTGGCAAAAGCATTGCCACCAGCTTTATCGCAGCGGCAGCCTATCGAGTCCATTCTTTTGAATGGTCGGCCGGGGCCGGGGCTGGCACAACGGCCGCTTTTGCCCTGTCCGAGCAGATTTTTCCCTACCAGCTCGTGGATGATCTGCCCAATCCAGAGCCATTATTGCAAAAGCTACAGGCTCAGCTAGTGTCTCAGGGTAATCCGATCGAGTTTCCCGATACCTCCATCTTCAACCTCAATTGGGAGGATTGGTAGCTGCGCTAATGCCCTGCTTCCCCATAGGCCAGTTCTCCCGCCACGTAGGTTGCGCTGACGGTGCGATCGTCTCCCAAAATCACCATGCCGAAGACCATTTCGGTCAGCTCTGCTAAGGATTGGGCGATCGCCGTGGGGTTGCGGCAGGCCATCAGCGGCGTTGCCCGAGGGTTGAGGACAACAAAATCGGCTTCATTCCCCAGGTTGAAGCTGCCAATTTTGTCTTCTAGAGAGAGGGCTTTGGCTGCTCCCAACGTGGCCAGGAACAGCGCTTTGAAGGCAGACAGCTGCTGTCCTCGCAGCTGAGCCACTTTATAGGCTTCGTTGGCAGTTTGCAGCATGGAAAAACTGGTGCCAGCCCCCACATCCGTCGCCAGCCCCACCTGGATCGGCGTCTCGGTAGACTTGGCTTTGTCAATGTTGAACAACCCACTGCCCAAGAACAGGTTAGAGGTAGGACAAAAGGCGATCGTGGCACCTGCCTGGGAAAGCCGCTGAAATTCTGAGTCGCTGAGCTGAATGCCATGGGCAAAAATCGAGCGTTTGCCGACTAATCCATACTGTTCGTAGACGTGCAAATAATCGCTGCATTCAGGAAAGAGTTCTGCTGTAAAGGCAACTTCCTTAAGATTCTCAGAGAGGTGAGTGTGCAGGTATAAATCTGGATACTCTTGCAGTAATGTTCCGGCGACTGCGAGCTGCTCAGGGGTGGAAGTAATCGCAAATCGAGGAGTCACTGCATAGAGTAAGCGATCGGTTTTATGCCATCTTTCAATCAAGGCTTTGCTATCGGCATAGGAAGTCTCAGCCGTATCCTTGAGATAGTCTGGCGCATGGCGATCCATCATCACCTTACCGGCAATCATGCGTAAGTGCCGGCGGTTTGCCTCTTCAAAAAAAGCATCTACTGACTCTGGATGAACGGTTGCCAAAACCAGTGCCGTTGTTGTTCCGTTTTTCAAGAGTTCATCAAAAAACAGCACGGCAATTTTTTGGGCATAGGCTTTGTCCTGAAACTTTGCCTCTGTGGGAAACGTATATTTATCCAGCCATTCTAAGAGCTGTTCTCCGTAGGCTCCAATCATTTCCGTTTGTGGAAAATGAATGTGGATATCAATGAATCCCGGCATGATCAGCCGATCGCGATAGGAGGTCAGCGGCACATGGGCATAGCGATCGCACAACCTTTCATAATCGCCAAAGTCTTTAATTTTGCCGTCTTCTAGAATCAGTAAACCATCGGGCAGATAGCGAACGCTTTCCGATTCGACCCCATAAAACGGATCATCGACAAAATCTAAAAAGGCAGCCCGAATCGCTGTTAAGGATGAGCCCAAGGATGAGCCCAAGGATGAGCTAGTGGATGAAATAGACGGTGAAATAGACATAGAGGAAAAACGTCGGTGTATCAGTCAATCGAGCCGGAAAAGCGGGGCCAGCTTAGTAGCAGAACCTACAAACAATCGATCGGTTTGGGATGTATACTGCATACAAAGCAGGACGCATCTCAACTGTTGCTAAGCTTTGAGGAGTTCCAGTTTGATTCTATCTTCACAGCCCATTCGTCGGAGTAAATCGCTGCATGAGCAAACCTACCAGGCGCTGCGATCGAGCATCTTGTCGGGCGGGTTGGCTCCGGGCGATCGCCTGGTTGAAACTCAGCTAGCTCAGCAGCTGCAAGTCAGCCGCACCCCCATCCGGGAAGCGATGCGACAACTGCAACGAGAAGGGTTGATCGGGGGAGACGCCAACGAAGGCTTACGGGTGACTTGCATTTCTCCAACCGACACCATGCACCTGTATGACTGTCGGATAGGGCTAGAACAGGTGTCTGTAGCAGGGGCTTGCGAACATGCCAGCCAGGCACAGCTGCAAACGATTGAAGGCTATGTACTGCAAGCTGAACAGTTGATGCATCACCCAAACCTGAATAATTCTCAGCTGCTGGATGTGGATTACCAGTTTCACCATGCGATCGCCGAAAGCTCAGGCAACAAGTGGCTGGTGACGCTGCTCGATCAGGTGTTTGACAAGATGACGCTGCTGCGAACCCAAACCACCCGTCAAAACCCCGAAGTGCTAGAAATTCGGGTAGAACATCGGCAAATTTATCAGGCGATCGCCCAGCGGGATGCCAGTGCTGCCATAGCTGCGATGCACAGCCATCTGCTTGCCAGTAAATCGAGAGTGGTGCAAGAGGTCGAGCAATTCTATCAGCAGACCCAGCCTAACCCTGAGCGGTTAGAGCCCTAGCTGGTTGTGACCAGGTGGAGGAATGTCCAATGAGAGAGGGGGTTGGGGAAGGCCCATTTCTCCCACTCCCACTGTCCACCCTGCCATTGTCCACCCTGCCATCACCCTCCCCGCTTCCCCAAGTCCCCATTCTCCTATCCCCGCTTCCCCATGCCTACCCTCCTGGTCAAACATATTCATACCCTCATCACGATGAATCCGGAGCGGCAAGAAATTCGCGATGGTGCTCTGTTAATTCGTGATCACCGGATTGAACAGGTTGGGACTACGGCCGATCTGCCAGCCGCAGCAGATGAGGTTTTGGATTTGCAGGGACGGCACCTAGTGTTGCCAGGTTTGGTGAATACGCACCATCACTTCTACCAGGTTTTGACCCGCGTGGTGCCCCAAGCGCAGAACGGAGATTTGTTTAACTGGCTGAAGACGCTGTACCCCTTGTGGGCTACTCTGACGGCAGAGGGAGTGTATGTCAGCGCTCAGATGGCGGCAGCCGAGCTGCTGCTGTCGGGTTGCACTACGGCTAGCGATCACCTCTACCTTTATCCCAATGACTGCACCCTGGATGATGAAATCCGAGCAATGCAGGATATCGGCATCCGGTTTCATGCCAGTCGGGGCAGTATGAGCGTGGGAGAGAGCCAGGGCGGCTTGCCGCCGGATGCCCTGGTGGAACCAGAAGCAGATATTCTTAAGGATTCGCAGCGGTTAATTGAGCAGTATCACGACAACTCTCGCCATTCCATGCTGCGGATGACGCTCGCGCCCTGCTCTCCGTTTTCCGTATCGCCGGATTTGATGCGACAATCGGCGGCCCTGGCGCGCTCCTATGCCGGGGTACGGCTCCATACTCATCTGGCAGAAAACCAATCTGATGTGGAATATAGCCTCGCTAACTTTGGCATGATTCCAGGAGACTATGCCGAGTCGGTAGGGTGGTTGGGCGAAGATGTCTGGCATGCCCACTGCGTGCAGCTCAGCGATGACTCTATTTTTAAGTTTGGCAGAACCGGGACGGGGGTGGCTCACTGCCCTTGCAGCAATACCCGTTTGGCCAGCGGCATTGCTCCCATTCGCAAAATGCTGGATCAGGGAGTGCCGGTAGGATTGGGGGTAGATGGATCGGCGTCTAATGATGCTGGTCATTTGTTGCAAGAAGCCCGCATGGCCTTTCTGCTGGCCCGTGTGCGCGAGTGTGATGCGACGGCTATGACGGCACGCAATATATTGGAAGTGGCAACCTTAGGGGGAGCCAGAGTTTTAGGGCGCGATGACATTGGGTCCCTAATGCCCGGCATGTCGGCTGATTTCATTGCTGTGAATCTCGATCGCCCCAGTTTTGCGGGTGCGCTGCATGATCCGGTGTCTGCCCTAATTTTTTGCCAGGTCGATCGCGTAGACTACAGCTTTATTAATGGTAAAAAAGTCGTGGATCAAGGTCGCCTGACGACAGTTGATCTACCGGTGTTAGTAGAGAAAACCAATCGCATCGCCCAACAGATGATGAACTCTGCCCGTCTTTAAGGAACTGCTGTTAGTAACCCATGTTAGTGACTTAGGGATCTGCGGGAAAATCGTATACCCCTGTAGGGGCGCAAGTCCTTGCGCCCCCACCGCTAATGTTGTTGCCAGTGGGGATGTGATTAAATTGCAAATCCCTCATGTGACATCAGTAACCTAACATCAGTAACCTATATGACAACGGATGAGTCTCCTTTCGCATAGTTTGGATCCCAGACTTAAGGTAAACCGCATGGATTTGCATACCGTTGAAACTTATCTTTGCCCTGCCACCCTGGAAGATGTTCCCAGCTGGCAACCCGGCTGGGCCTGGGTAGCAGGCGGCACCTGGATGTTTACCGAATCTCAAAGAGATTTAACCACGCTGGTTGATTTGCAAGGCTTGGGCTGGTCGGAATTAGAAGTCACCCCAGCGGGTTTGCGGATCGGCGCAACTTGTACCCTGAATCGGCTGTTGCAATTGGACTACCCCGCCTCCTGGACGGCTGTCTCGGCGCTGCACAGTGCAGTCCAGGAACTAGCCTCTTTCAAAATTCAAAATGTGGCGACGATCGCCGGTAATCTTTGCCTGGCCCTGCCTGCGGGTACCTTTGCCCCCGTCATGCTGCTGCTGGATGCGCAATACGAAATTCTGCCCCAGGTCGGCTCATCCTTTTGGGTGGCAGCCCGCGATTTTCAAACGGGAGCCCGGCAAACGCTGCTGCAGCCCGGAGATGTGTTGCGACAAATTGTTATTCCTGAAGCGATGCTGCACTGGCGAGTCAACTACCGCCGCCTGTGTGTGGCTACGGCTGGACTGGCAATCACCCTGGTTGTAGCGGCCTACCATCCTCCAACGGGTCAGGTGCGGCTGGCGATCGCTGCGGCCCTGCCGGCTCCCCGCTTGCTAGCGTTTCAGAGCATCCCCACTCCTAGCGAACTAGAGGCAGCCCTGCAGTCTCACATTCCTCCAGGCGATTGGATTGAAGATGAACGAGCCAGCGCCCGCTACCGTCGCCAGATGACGCAAGTATTGATGACGCGATCGCTCCAATCTGCTCTAGAACAAGCCTAAAGCCCGGAGCGGCAGAGATCAGGGACGAGCGAAGACGGCATAGGAGAAGGACAATATGGCAGTGCAATTTCGGGTCAACGGGGTAGAGCAAACGGTCGATTGTGCGGCAGGCTGCAGTTTGCTGAGTTTGCTGCGACAGCAGGGCTGGACAGGCACCCGCCGCGTCTGTGAAACGGGAGACTGCGGCAGCTGTACGGTTTGGGTGGCGGGAACGCCGGTGCATAGCTGTCTGTATCCAGCTCAGCGGGTGCAGGGGTGCGAAGTGACCACCATTGAAGGGGTGAGTGGAACGGATGCCCTGTCGCCGATGCAGCAAGCTTTCCTAGACCAGCAAGGGTTTCAGTGCGGCTTTTGCACCTCCGGCATGATTATGACTGCTGAAAAGCTGGATCTGGCAACCCTGGAGTCGGAGGCAGCGCTGCGGCAAGCCCTAGATGGCAACCTCTGCCGCTGTACGGGCTATCAGGCAATCATCGAGAGCATGCAGCGGGGAGCTGCCCTGAAGGGTGCCAGCCCGGAAGCACTGCTTGAAACTGCCTCTTCCTCCCAGCCGCAAATTGGGCAGAGTATCCCCAAACAGGATGGGCGCGACATTGTCACAGGTCAGCCGATCTATACGGGCGATTGGCAACCCGCCGGACTCTTGCAGCTGAAGGTGCTGCGATCGCCCCATCCCCATGCCCGGATTCGCCGGATTGATCTGGCTAAAGCAGCGGCTTTGCCAGGCGTTCAGGCCATTTTTACGCACCAAGATGTGCCGCGCCGCGCCTACACGACGGCCGGACATGGCGAACCGGTTCCTGATCCTCACGATCACTACCTGCTGGATGACAAAGTTCGGTTTATTGGCGATCGGATTGCGGCTGTAGTAGCCGACTCTACGGCGATCGCGCTGCAAGCCTGTCAGTTGATCGAAGTAGAGTATGAAATTTTGCCCCATGTGGTTGATCCGGTGGTGGCGATGGGGGAGCGGGTTGCGGAAATGGGGGCGGGGGCATGGGGCATCGGCAAGGAAGCGGGTTCAGTGCCTTTGCTGCATGATGAGCCGGATTCCTACCAAATCTTTGATGCGCAGCACAATATTTCGGGAGAGGTTTTTCTTGAAAAAGGCGATGTAGAGGCGGGTTGGGCCGAAGCAGACTGGGTGATTGAGCGATCCTATGACTTGCCAGCGGTGCAGCATTTTCATCTGGAGCCGCATCTGACGACCACTTGGCTAGAGGCGGATGGGACGCTGATGGTGCGATCGAGTACCCAGGTGCCGTTCCACTGCCAGCGGTTGCTGTCGCAGCTGTTCGATTTGCCTAAGGAGAAGGTGCGGGTCTTTAAGACCCACATTGGTGGCGGCTTTGGCAACAAACAAGAGATTCTCAGCGAAGACCTCTGCGCTTTGGCCACCTTGAAGCTGGGGCGGCCCGTGCAGTGGGAGTTTACCCGGCAGGAAGAATTTACGGCTACGACCAGCCGCCATGCGATCAAGATTCACCTGAAGGCAGGGGTGAAGCGCGACGGCAGGCTGACGGCAGTAGAGATGAATGCGATCGCCAATACAGGAGCCTATGGCAATCACGGCACTCAGGTCGTGTTTCTGACCGGCACGATGCCCCTAGGGCTATACCGCTGTCCAAATCAACGCTACCGGGGGCGAGCCGTCTACACCAACACCATGCCTGCCGGAGCCTTCCGGGGCTACGGGGCCAGCCAGGGCTTTTTTGCTATGGAATGTCTGCTGGATGAGATTGCCCATCAGCTGCAGCTGGATCCCGTGGCTATCCGCCGTCAGCAGCTGATTACAGCAACCGATACGATGCTGATTGGCAGCGATCACCACTTCCAGCTGATTGGCAGCTATGGGTTGACTGCAGCCCTCGACCAGGTGCTGCAAGCGCTCAACTATCAGCCTGGCGCTCCGCCGATAGTCGAGGGGCATCTGCGGCGAGGGGTGGGCATTGCGGTGGCGATGCAGGGCAGCGGGTTAGCCAAAATTCACCAGGCGGGGGCTCGCCTAGCGCTGACCCCAGACGGACGCTATCAGCTGCGGGTGGGGTCTGTAGATTTAGGTACGGGTTCCGAAACGAGCCTGCGCCAGTTTGCTGCCGATCCGCTGACCACGACGATCGCTCAGATTGATATCATTGCCGCCGACACCCACGAAACGCCGTTTGACGCCGGAGCCTACGCCTCGGCAACCACCTACATTACGGGGCAAGCCGTGGTGCTGGCAGCCCAAGCCCTGCGATCGCGGCTTTTAGCCGTAGCGGCTGCCCTGCTCAACGTTCCCCCGGAGCATCTGACGCTTCGACCTGAGGCGATCGTCAGCAGCCCAGAGGCGACTGACCCAAATCTGACCCTGACGCTGACCGATCTGGCCCAAAAAGCAGAGCAGTCCGGTGAATCGCTGCAGGTAGAAAAAGACTACACGGCCGACCAGTCTACCCTAACGTTTGCGGTCCAGGGGACTGAGGTGGAGGTGGATACCGAAACCGGGCGCGTCAGGCTGCTGCGAGCGGTGCAGGCCGTGGATCTGGGCAAAGCCATTAATCCCCGCATTTGCGAAGGGCAAGTTGTGGGCGGCATGGTGATGGGCTTGGGTTATGCCTTGCAGGAAGAGCTGAGAATGAACGATCGCGGCCAAATCCTCAATCCCCAACCGCGTACCTACCGCTTACCCCTGGCCAAAGATGTACCGCCGATTCAGGTGATTTTGATTGAACAAGCCGATCCGCACGGGCCAGCCGGTGCCAAAGGCGTGGGCGAAGTAGTGACCAACTGCACCGCTCCGGCCGTGGTGAATGCGATCGCCCATGCCACAGGGGTGCATCTGCGGCAGCTGCCTGTCACGCCTGAGCGCCTGTGGCAAGCCCTGCAGTCAGAGGCGAACCTGGCGACCGGAGACGGGACAGGGGCATCTCCGGAGCAGATTGAATCTCAGGAAGGAATAGAGATTGAATGACTGCTGATCTGCTGCCGACGGCATCCCCGACTCGCCACTTTGCCATCATCCTGGCGGCAGGGGCATCCAGCCGCATGGGCCGCTGCAAAGCTTCTCTGCCTTGGGGCAACCAGACGCTGCTGGGCTATCAAGCGGCTCAGTGGTTAGCAGCAGGCGTCACGCCGATCGTGGTTCTGGCTCCCCACAATGCCGATCGCCAATTTGACTGCCCTGCCGGTACGGTAGCGGTTGTCAATTCTGATCCCAGCCGCGGGAAGACCCAGTCTTTGCGGATCGGCTTACAGGCTATTCCTGCAGCTGCTGAAGCGATCGCCATTGCTGCCGTCGATCAACCCCGCACTACCGAGATTTACCAGATTTTGCTGCAGCGCCACCAGCAACACCCTAGCCTGATTACGGCTCCTACCTATGGCGATCGGCTGGGGCACCCTCTGTTGATCTCTAGCCGCCTGCGTCCAGAACTAGAGAACTTGCGGGAAGAAAGCCAAGGTTTACGCCAGTTGATTCAGCGCTACTACACCACAATTGATAAGGTTCCCTTTTTCACCCCCCTGGTGCTGAGCGATCTGAACACGCCGGAAGCCTACCAGTCTCAACGGCCGGCTACCTCCCCGGCTCATAGGTAATTTGCGGCTCCTGATAGGAAGGGGGCTCAACGTGGATGTTAATCCGGGCCGGGCCAAACAGTTCTTCTAGCTTGCCCTCTACGGCTTCCGTAATTCTGTGCGCGGTTTCCACATCATTGGCTGCCACAATCAAGTGCATTTCGATAAACACTTGGCGACCTACCAGCCCTCTGGAGGCAATGTCATGACAGTTGAGAACGCCCGACACTGCCATGACCGTCTCATGAATCGCTTCGGGTGCGATCGCCATCTCATCGACCAGCCAGGGCAAATTGGCCCGCAGCACCGACCAACCGCTAGAAATGACCAATAGCGCGACCGGAAATGCCAGCGCTACATCCAGCCATTGAACATTCCAGACCCAGATGCCGATCAACCCTGCTAAGACGCTGATTGTGACCCAAATATCGCTCATGGTGTGCTGGGCATCAGCAATCAAAATAGGACTCCCCACCCGTTGCCCTTCCCGGCGTTCATAGAATGCTACAAAGATATTCACCCCCAGCACAATCAGCAAAATCCACAGCTCTGGGGCCGAAATGGTGACAGGTTCTCCCCCTTTTAGCAATCGTTCGATCGCTCCTTCCAAAATGGTGAAGCAGGCAATTCCCAAAAAAGCCGCGATGCCTAAGGCCCCGATCGCCTCAAATTTTTGATGACCATAGGGATGATCGCGATCGGGGGTAGGCGAAGACAGGCGGCTGGTGACCAATCCCAAGATGTTGTTGGCGCTATCCGTCAGGCTATGGGCTGCATCGGCCACTAAACTCAGCGATCCTGTACTCCAGCCGACAAAGGCTTTGAGACCCATGACGAGCAAATTCAGCACCAGCGTGATCCATAGCACCTTGCGCACAGTCGCTCGATTGTCGTTCATCATGGTTTTTTGCCTGTCCCCCTGAACCGGTACTATTGAACTCATCTGATGACTAATAGAACATAGCTAAGTTTATATGTCTCCTTCCTCTCTTCGGCTCAATCTTTCAGAAGGATCTGTTTCTTTTAGCTTCTCGCCTGAAGCAGCCCGTGAACTGCAGACGGCGATCGCTGGGCTGATGGAAAGCCTCAAAGCATCGGCGCAGTCTACAGGCGGCAATAAGCCAAAACCCCAAAAGCCTATGGAGTATCGCTATACTGGCGAAGTTTTTCTAGAAGTGTTCTGCAATCCCAATATTTGGCCGACGCCGTTTGCGGCTAAGGTGCTGATCACGCTCCGCGACGATCGGATCCGCTTGAATACGGAAGCAGAATTGACGCGAATTATCGAAGATATCAATCAATATCTCGACGATTAAATGACAGCCATAGCAGTCTTATTTGATTTGTGAAATGGTTTGTGAAAGGTGGGGCGGGCGCAGCCCGCCCCACCTTTCACAAACCATTGAAAATTGCCATAGATGACAGCAATTTTCCATGACATCAGCCACCGTTATTGTTTACAAGCTGCGCTTTGAACGGCTTCTAAACAATAATCCCTACTGAATCCAGCGCTTGTGCTGTAAGAGTTTAGATTCAGCGTTTTTTGTAAGAGATTAACAGAAGATTAAGCACCTATTAAGAGACGCTTCCATCCTCATTTTGTAAAACGTTTTAACGCGTGAAGTTAAAGGCAATACCGTTGAAAAGCGTCTCCCTATGGCTGATGCGGAGCAATCCGCCAATTTTTATTTTTCACTAATTTTTGCTGTTTGTATTTTTTATCTCTAGTAAATTCGATCGCTTTGACTTACGATCGCTGAAACGGTACAGCATGAGTTTTGCCTGCTTAGTTTCTCTCTGATCTGTTGGCTTATCTGCAGTCGCTATCCTTTCTTTTTCAACGCCATGGCTCGCTCTTATTCGCTCAATAACTCGCAATCCAACAAACTGCAAATTGCCTGGCGATCGGTACTCCGGCCGATGCTGTTGCTGTCTCTAGGCATTCATGCCATCGCCTTGTGGATACCGCTGCCCTCCAAGCCTACCCATGCAGACAAAGCAGCAGATCAGACCATCACGATTACGCAGCTGCCGCCTCAGGAGCCAGCTCCACCGGCCGCCGTTAAACCTGTGCCAGCGGCAGTTGCGGGTCGTCCCCTTGTGAACGTTCCGCCTAAACCGGCGATTCGCTCAGTGCTTCGCTCAGTGCCGTCTAGCCCGATCGCGTCCAGCGCAGGACTGTCTAGTTCAGTTGCGCCCCGCCGATCCAGCTCCTCCTCTCAACCGCCAGCCGCTGCCCCGGCCGCCAGCCCGGTTGTAGATGCCTTCCTCAATGATTTTCCGCAATATCCGGGCGCACAGCCGGGTTCTTTTGGCTTGCCGCCTAGCTATGAGTCGCTGAGTCACAAAACCTCGGATGCGATCGATGCAGTGGATACCTGGTTTCAGCAGCAGCTTCCGGGTAAGGGCTTTGCTGTAGCGCCTGTAGAACAATCCTCTCAGCAGATGGTGTATCGCGTTGCTAAAGGCGGAGTGACGGAATTTCTGAGTTTGGTTCCTAATCCGGCGGGTGGAACGAATATTCTGTTGATTCCCGATCCGCTACAGGGGGGCAGTAGCGAACAGTCTATGTTGCCGACAGGAGACGCTAAATTTACGACTGATTTGGCGGCTATTTTGCCGACGCCAACGACTCGCGGCTGGCAGTCCATCAGCAGTCCGGCAGCAGTTTTAGCAGAACCGCAGGCATTTTTTCAGGAGTCGGGCACCCCTCCAGCGTTGCGATCGGGGGGGGAGAGTGCCGCCTATGGCGAAAATCAATCGGTTGATGCTGTCTTTGCGGATCTGCGAGCTAAGTTTCAGTCTGCTGAAATTGATCTAATTTTGCAAGGAGATTACGGCGGTGGTCGGCTTTATCAGCTGACGCGCAATGGGGCAAACCGATTCTTCAGCCTGGTGCCTACCCCAGATGGCAAATCAACGGTGGTGGTGGTTTGGAGTCAGTCGCCGCTCTAAGCAGCCTTCAAGCTCTAGCCCTTCTCGATCGCCAAAAAGACGCGATCGCCCCCGATGTCGCGTAGGGTTTTGAGCAATCCCAAAACGCTTTCATATTTCAATCCTTTGTCTGCTTTCAAGGTAACAATGCCTTTGGGATTGTCGGCGAGAAATTTCTGGACTTGCTGAACCACCTCCTGATCTGTCACCGGTTTGTTATCCATGACTTTTTCACCCGTGTTGTTCAGACCAATGGTCAGCTTGGCTGTTTTGGTTTCGGACGGGGCATCAGCCTTGGCTTTACCAGTGGGCAAATTGACGTTGAAGAGCTGCTGTCCTGTCAGCGTCATAGAAACGATGATGAAAAAAGTTAGAACTGTCATTAGTACATCTAGCATGGGCACTAGATTGACTTCAGGCATTTGGGAATGGGAACGATTGTTTTTTAAACGCATAATTTTAAACGCGGTTCAGGATGCAACACCAGGCAACTGCTAACTCCAGCTCACTATATCCCAAAATCTTGGCTAAGTTGAGTGCTGAAAACTGCAAGGTTAACCCTTAGTTGACACTTAAAAGATCACGATAGAATTGAAGCTATGGATTACTCGATGGCGATCGCCACACTGAAACAAGCCGACCCTATTTTAGGACTAACGATCGATCGCGTAGGGGACTGTTTACTGAACGCTGAACCCCGCACAGGTACCCTACTAGATGCATTGGTGCAGTCCATTATCTATCAGCAGCTTTCCGGCAAAGCGGCGGCTGCCATTCATCGCCGTTTCCTTCAGCTGTATCCTGATCTGCCGTCTCTCACTCCGGACGCAATTCTCGTTACACCCGATGAAGTCATGCGGAGTGCGGGTCTGTCTCGTTCCAAAGTGCTATACATCAAAGACTTGGCCCAAAAAATTGAAGCTGGACTGCCGTTGATCGCTGAGTTAGAAAGCATGGATGACGAATCGATCATTCGGCTGCTGACGCAAGTGAAAGGGATTGGACGCTGGACGGTAGAAATGCTGCTGATGTTTCGGCTGCATCGCTGGGATGTTTTGCCGGTGGATGATCTGGGTATTCGATCTGCTATTCGCAACCTGTATAACTTGGAAGATTTGCCGAATAAAAAGACCATCGAAACCATTGGGCAACCCTGGAAACCCTACCGAACGATCGCGTCTTGGTATTTGTGGCGCAGTTTAGAACTGAAGTAAGCAGATGGGCAGCAATTGCAGCCTTTTAGCCATAATCTCATCTGCCCCCATGTCTTTAGGGTGCCGCTTGTCGTGAAACAGAATGAAGTCTCGAACGTAGTGGACATAGGACTTTTCGGTCTTGAGGCTGAAATGCTTGAGGCGAATTGCTTCCCTCACTTGATCAAGTAGGCGAGGAGGTTGATGTGATGGCATAGGTAGAGGCTGGATGATCCCTAATACTGGGGTGTTATTCAGCGCTTTTGACGGATAACACCCCCAATCTCCATACTTAACCTTCAAATCTGCTGGATAACACCCTGAAATTCCGGATTTATCTGGCAAAAATGATGTTTAATTCCTTAAGAAGCGGGTATTATCCCGCAGATCTAACGGATAATATGGTGCAGATAGGGTCTTATCCAGCAGATCTGACACTTAATACATAGTTAGCCTGCTTCGTTACCTGGTATAGATGTACGGTTTCGTTGATGTGCCCAAGGTGTCCTTGTCAATTCTGTTTATGTATCTAGATAGACTCAAGAATCTAGTTAAAAGCCTTGATGGTATTGAATCAAGGGATATTTTGGCATGCACTGAAGATGAGGTTAACCAGCTAGAACAAGAAATGGGACTGACGTTTCCAAAGGCTTATAGAGAGTTTTTGCTCTGGTGCGGAAAACGGTTAGGTAAAGTTGTGTGGGATGACCGCTTCTACTACCCTTTTCAACCTGAGATGAAAGAAGAAGCGATTGAGTCTCTTATTTTTGATCAGCAAGATGCGTCTTTTATTGATGAACATGTAATTGTAATTCGGACGCATGAAGGCTGTAGCTATTGCTTTATTCGTACTGATGAGGAAGATGACCCTCCCGTTTACCATTTCTTTAGTGGCAGAACAGTTAATCTAAGTTATTCTCACTTCAGTGATTACTTTTACAATGAGGCTATTCGATACTTGAAGTGGTATCACGGACTGGCTGAGCAAGTGTGAGTAGCACAGGCTAACCCTTCATTGCACCGGACTACTGAAAACGATCGGTTAGGATTGAAAGGCTACTGGCAGCCGGTGAATGTCGCCGTTAGCCCTCAAGTCCTCGGTTGAGGCTGTTCATGAAGCTTGTCTGCTAGCGGCAGAGCTAAATTGCTCTCAAACCTTTCCGGTTAGCTGTTTTAGGAAATTGCAGGGCAAATGAAGTTAATAGATATTGCTCTTGGCAGTATGTACAAATGTGCATACTATAATTGAGATGGTTTACCAATGGAATAGAGACAAGGCAATCGCCAATCTTCGCAAGCATGGTATTGACTTTGCCGATGCAGTCTCCGTTTTCTCCGACGATCTGGCAATTACCATTCCAGACGAACGATTTGACGAGGAACGGTTCATCACGATCGGGATTGATGCATTTGCACGAGTTTTGGTGGTTGTGTACACGATGCGGGACGATGAGATCCGGATCATCTCTGCCCGCAAAGCCACTCGACAAGAACAGCAGCAGTATGAGGAGGGATGAGTATGGAAGCTGAATATGATTTTAGTCAGGGTAAACGAGGGGCGATTGACCCAACGCCGCCTGGAAAAACTCGCATCACAATTCGCTTAGATGACGAGGTTTTAGAATGGTTTCGTGAACAAGCTCGTAATGCAGGTGGAGGAAATTATCAAACAATGATTAACGAAGCTTTACGCCAACATATTCAACAAAGTCGTGAGCCTTTGGAGGAAACCCTACGTAGAGTTGTTCGTGAAGAATTGGAGCGTATTGAGCGGTGAGGTACTTGCTGAGGGCTAATACTTCACGGCAGCAGACAGACGAAAACCACTGGTGCTTAGTTCAAAGTTATCTGCCGCCGCTGCGTTATGCCGTTATGCCGCTAGTCCTTGATGGGGACGCAGCCGAAGGCTTCTTAATTAGTATGCAAGGCTAGACTAGCGAAAAGTTATCTGTGAGATAGTTTTGGGATACTGCTGGTAAAGCGAAGATGATGCTAGCCTGCAAGCACTCGATGAACGTGAAAAAGTAGAGATTTTTGACTTTATGCCAAATTCAAGGCGTTTGTGTGTACTATGCTTATTTGCCTGAAATAATGTTGTGGGATTAGAGATGACATCTATTCGACAATTACCAGAAGATGAAACGCTATCCGATCGGGAATAGATATGTACAAACCAATATTTGATTGCGGGCATCACTTTAGTCCACAGGCTAACAACATCCCCTGATACGAGCAAGTTGACCAAATTCTGGTACGTTAGATTTTGCTAAAATATGAGCAAGATCTACTATTCTGTGAGGATATATGCGGTCAATTGAGCAGCTAACGGAAGAACTTCTAGCTCTCCCTAGTGCATCTAGGGCGCTCCTAGCAGAAAAGCTAGTCGAGAACCTGGCTACTGGAAAAGCCGTAAATAGCTGTAGTTGTCAGCAGGCTAACATAGTCCCTAAGGTAGACGGAGTCAATAGAGAATTCTAAAGTGTAGTGTTCAGCTAAATTTTAGATTTTTTGAGCACGAGAAGTTGACTGGGATTGAGCAATAGATAGTTATTTCAATCCTATTTCTAGCTTTATCCGATCCTCATTTTTAGGTCTATCTCGTTCTTACTCCCATCTCTTTTCCATATTGATATATTGCCTTTTGTATCCTATTTCCCGGCTTCTAATTGGTTCCTTGTTCAGTAGATGAACTACAGGCCCAAATTGCTAATCTGCTAAAGCGCTAATCGCTTGACTAGGGGTGATTGCTTTCGCAGAGCTGCGACATACTTCTCCTCATCATAAGGAATGTTGTCCTGCCAACAACGCCACAAAATCCTGCCCCACTTGTAAGCCAATGCCCGTATCGCTTTTTGATAGTTTTTACCCGCTTGTTTCTATTGTTCATAAAACACTTGTGACCAACTCGAAAACCGCCTCGCTTGGTTGACCCATTCCACAAATATCTGCCTCAAGAAAATGGGACAAGACCATCGCCAATGCACCCACCGCTTCTTCCCACTTTCCTCTTTCACTGGAGCAATCCCGATGTAGCTCATAAAGGCTTGGGCTGAAGCAAAGCGGGCACGATCTTCTCCAAACGCCACCAGTAATCGGGGGGCTAAATGAGAACCTGCCTCTGGCAATTCGGCAAATAGGGGGGCATCAGGGACTGCCTCAAATAACTGAGCAATCGTGTCATTAAATCGGTTCAGTTGCTCGATGATCACCTTCAAAAGAGCCACCAGTGCCAGCGTCAGGGCTTGAGCGGGCACGACGATCGCCACATCTGATGTCAGCGGGACCCTGCCTGTTGGATTTGTTGAATGCGACAGTCGTTGATCTGAGATATTCATGGTGCGTTAGTTGCCAGCGCCGCGGCTGTGTGACCACAATTTAGAGCTTCTCAGCCATAATACAGATCATTCCAGGGATGATTTCAGTTTGCACTACGTTCAAGCCTGAGGTGCGGAGCTGATCGCCAACCCAATTTGGATCTAGTCGTAGCTTGGGATAAGAACTCGTACTCAATATCCAGCGATCGCCCTCTTTTCGATACACCAAGTCGTAGACTTCCACAATATCTTCGTGATACTCCAGAAAACAGGTGAGAATTGTAGACTCATCGCTGTGAACCGGGATGAACCGCTGAGTTCCTTGCCGCTGAA
>DATNOY010000320.1:0-6943 GCA_036703495.1 Coleofasciculaceae cyanobacterium | reverse complement strand
GAGACGATTGACCCCGAAACAATGCCCATCCATGAACAAACCTTCCTTCGACTCCAGCATGAGCTAATCACGGGCATTGATGCACTGTTCGTGTTTGTTGCTCATCCTCAAGTTGAACCCACGAACAATCGCTCTGAGCGCAATCTGCGCCGTGAAGCCGAGGTGCGAAAGGGTGGACGCACCAGCAAAACCCAAAAGGGGGCTGGGCGTCGCAGCATTATCATGAGCGTCCTCGCCACGCTCAACACTCGCTTTGAAGGGTTTACGTTAGAGCATCTGCTTGATGAATTGACCTATTGGACGCAACTGGGACTCTCCCGATTTCAAGCAGAACTGGCAGGCATGACTCAAGCCAACGCATTGTCGAGTGCCTAAACCATCTATCAAGCTGCTCTAAATCCCGAATATTGGCTTCGCTATCGGTGAAGCTCCATCTCGTATTGAAAATAGACACTTACCTTCTTGCCTATTCAGTTCACGATTAGCCGAAATACACTACCCCGCTCACCTTGCCCGCCCTGCCCAGTCGTGCCATAGAACGCGCCATCGCTCGCCTGCACGAGGCTACGGGGAAATTTGCCGTTCTCGCCTGTGAACCGAACCAGGATTGTGATTTGTCCTTGAGGGGTGAGGCGAAAGACAGCACCCGGTATCGTTTCCTCTCGCCCAGTCGCGGTGCCATAGAAATTGCCGTCGCGTCCTTGAACCAAACTATTGGGGAAGAGATCGCGATCGAAGGTGACAAGTTCTGTTCGTTGACCGTCAGGAGTGAGGCGAAAGAAGGTTCCCATCAACGTCACACCGTAGAAGTTACCATCGCTACCTTGAATGAGTCGGCTTGGATAAGCCTCCCGATTCACGCCTTGATTTAAGCCTTGAAACGTGGTTAGGGGAATCAGTTTGTGATCAGCGGTGAGCCGAAAGATAGTGGCTGCTCCATCTGCCATGTATTCTGTGCCGTAAAAATTACCGTGTGTCACATAGAGATTGCCGTTTTGATCTTCAAAGACATCCAAGCCACCGGGGCGATCTCTTACAGGAGAGGCAGCACCAAAATCGATGTCAAATTGAACCAGGGTTGTCAGTTGACCACTGGGAGTGAGCCGAAACAAGGTTCCTTGCTGTTTAGTACCACCCATATAAGTGGTGCCATAAAAATTGCCATCTTTTGCCTGAATTAGAGGACGCTCAGGACGTGCGCCATTGGTGCGATCGAACACAACAAGGGTGGTGAATTGTCCCTCTGGAGTCACCCGAAAAACGCTTCCAAACCCTCCACCACCCGCTTCTCCACCGCCCGTCGTTGTGCCGTAGAAATTCCCGTCTTGCCCAACAGTTAAAGGGGAATCTGGGTTATAGCCATTGATTTGGGCATTGAAGTTTACCAGTGTCTTCAATTGTCCTTCGGGGGTCAGTCGAAAGACCGTTCCGGCTCCTGGATTTCCGCCAGAGGCAGTCACCCCATACAGGTTGCCATCTTTCCCTTGTACAACTCCGATTGGGTCACTGCCATTGCTGCCATTGAAATGGGCGATCGTCGTTAGCGTGACTTGGGTAGGGGCTGAGGCTTGTGTCGTTTCGACAGGGGAATTGGCAGACGTAACCCGATCGATGACTTCGCAGGCAGACAAGCCAAGCAGTGAAACAGTCGCCAGAGAATAGGATAAGGGAAAAAGCAGCTTTAATTTTTTCGTTCTACGAGAGAAGCAAAGGAATTGCCCTATCCAATTGATCAACACGTCTCTACTCCCCAATACCAGGCTCTATTTCTTAAAACGCTACAGTCAAGGTAATGTTCCATCCGGAATAGGGCACAACCGCATGGGATCTACTCGTCTAGTCCTTCATGCCGTGTTTAGTACTGGTTATGCGTTACTCGATTTCGACTCTTTTTATTGTTACTTCGATCGCTCTAGCAGGTTGTACCGCAGGCAATCCACGTACTGACGGGATTGAAACTTTACCGAGTGTGCCAGAGGAGAGATACACTCCCACCGCGACTCCCTCGTTTCCAGGTGAAGCGGCTCACTTGATCGATGAAACCTCTAACACTCCAGTCACTGTTCGGGCAGAACCGTCTGATCAAGCCCGTTCGGTTGCCACGGTCGCCAAAGAAGAAGTGGTTCAAGTCGTTGATTCTACCCGTGATGAGCAGCAGCGCATGTGGTATCGAATTCAACATGCTTCCGGTCAGGAAGGCTGGGTTATGGGGCAGTATATGCGGTTTATTGGCAACCCTGATCCATCTGCACGCCCTTCTGTGGTGATGCCAGGGGAAATACCGATTCTGGCTCAGCCTGGTAATGATGCTCGTGTGGTTGGGCGAGTTCGTGGTGGAGAAGTATTGACTATTTCTCGTTCCGTTGAGGTGCCAGAGTTAGACAATCGCAAAAGTACGTGGCTTCAGACCGATCGCGGTTGGGTTTCGGCTGAATTCATGTTCCAACCTGCTTGTCTGCGATTTGATGGCAATCCGATGCGAGTGGTGAGTGTCGAGGGGGCGATCGTCAGAACAGAACCGAGCAGTCAGGCGCAAGAAGCCGATCGACTGGAAGGAGGAGAGATAGTCGTTCCATTGGCTTTAGAAACCAATGAACAGGGAGAGTGGCTCAAAAACGAGCAGGGTTGGGTCAACAGTAGAACATTATTCCTTCCAACCTGCCAAAGTCGTGATCTACAGAATGGATAGTCTACTGCTTAGGGCAGTTCACGTTTCTCTATCAATTCGATACAAGGAAGTCAGGATGATAATTACTTTGAGTATTCCCTTCCATGTATCACATTGCTATTGTTGATAACAACGAGACGTGGTGATTTATTCTAGCATTGCGGTTACAGCAACAGAGGTATGCTGTGTCTACCTTTATTGACTCTGAGATGTTCTTGCGTGAGGTGGAGTGATTCGATCTGATTTTGATTGATTTCTCAATACCAACTCCTCGTTATCAGTGCAATATGGATGGACCTGAGGTGATTTGTTAGGTAAAGCATCAATTAGTTACAAGGTTGTAGAAAAGCCGGGTGAGGCTTTTCCGCGCAGCACCGCTAAATCTTCCACATTCAGTTCTGCAGGTACGCCACTATGAATCAACTCAGCGAACTCTTCATTGGGCACCATATCTGCACTCTACAGTGGACGCAAAGAAATCGCAGCTTGCACCAACAAAGGGCATGATCATCTCGTCATCTAAACTGCATGAGTTACTTCGAGTGCAACGAGGCTAATAGAGCGATCGCCCTGAGGGGGTGACAACCGAGGGCAAAAGTGAAGCAGGACAATAGGTTAAGGAAAATGCGATAAAAAAAGATAGGTCTAGCTTTGTCAACAAGACCTACCTTAATGAAAATGATGTCTTCATTCTACCAAGAACATCTGCAATCGCAACTCACTCGTTCCCAATATCTGCTCTTAAGTTGTCTGATTCATCTGCTCCAAACCCTTAAACAAGTTCGGCTAGAGACGTTAGCCACGGCACTACCCTTGTCGATTACCTTTGAGAGTCGTTGTCGAAAACTGCAACGGTTTCTCCAGCTGCCTCAACTGAGGTTTAAGACCTTGTGGTTTCCGATCATTTTGGCTTGGATCAAAGCGGAGTTTAACGCCAATTCAGTGTTATCGGTTGCCATTGACCGCACCAGTTGGACCGGAGTCAATTTACTCGTGGTGAGTTTGATTGTCGATAAGCGTGCCATTCCACTTTACTGTGAGCGCTTGAATAAGGCAGGCAGCAGTAATCTCAGCGAACAACAAAGCGTACTCCAACCCGTGTTGGAGTTGCTCAAAGATTATCAACTTGTGGTGTTGGGTGACCGGGAGTTCTGCTCGGTCAAACTGGGACATTGGCTGGCTGAAGCACTCCTGCAGGTCTGGTTTTGCCTGCGCTTGCGGCGCAATGAGCAGGTACAACTTGAAACACAGTTGTGGGTTGAGTTAGCAGCCTTGGGCGTTGTGCCAGGGACAAGTTTGTATCTCAACGATGTGCAACTGACTCACCAGAAGGGCTTTGGCAAGTTCAATCTAGCTGCTAAATGGAAAAAGCGCTACCGAGGGTGGAACCCCACAGAAGGCTGGTTTATTCTGACCAATTTGCCCTCTGCTGAGGCGGCAATCACAGCTTACCAAAGGAGGTTTTCGATTAAGGAACTGTTTCGAGATCTCAAGGGTGGGGGATACAACTTAGAAGACATTGCGCTCAGTTCAGAGCGATTGATGGCATTGCTGGTGGTGTTGACAATCGCTTATGCTCAGGCAACTTGGAGTGGCAAACAGCTCAAACGCATGGGGGTACAAACCTACATTGCTCGGGTGAGTGAACCCCAGCGTCGTGAAAAACGACACAGCAATTTTTACATTGGCTTGTATGGGCAAACTTGGCTGAATTATTGGGGATATTGTCAGGAGATGATGGCTGAGTTAATGCAACTCACTCCTAATAAGCGCAAGTATTATCGCAAAGGTCTCAGGGCGATGGAGCTCATCCTGTCTGCTTCCTAGCCTACTTTGTCACCCCGTCAGGTTGGACCCAACTTTGATTAAATCCCATCCCAACTACCAAAACCTGCTCTCCTACGGCATCATAGCCTCCTAATTCTGTCCGAACCATTGTTTTTAGGCTTTATTCAATTCATGTTCCTAAACAGCCTCACCGAACATAAGATGCTCCGTTGATGTCAATCGTTGTTCCCGTCGCATGAGGCGCTAAACCCGCTGCCAAAAAAGCAATGGTGTTCGCTACATCTTGGGGGGGGGCAGGGGCTGCCATTGGAATGTCGCGTGTCACATAATCGGCTCCCCGCTCTTGCATCACTTGCTCAATGCGCTCTGTATGAACAAAACCAGGGGCGATCGCATAAGCCAGAATATGGTCTTGAGCGAACCCACGCGCAATGCTACGCGTAAGAGCAATTACCCCACCTTTGGACGCTGCATAGTGCATGTAGTCCACGCCATCGCCTCGGAATGCCGCTCGGCTAGCAAGGTTGATGATAATGCCGCCCTGTTGAGTCTGGAAGTAGCCAATGGCTTCTCGACAGAGATCTGCAACTGCAACTAGATTCACTTGCAGGGTTGTTTGCCAAGCGCTCGACCAGATGGACGGATCGGACTCTATGCTGGCAGCTGGCATGATGGCTGCATTGTTGACCACTACATCGAGTTGTCCTTGCCAAGCGATCGCGGCTTGCCAGAGAGCAGTGGCGGACTGGGGAACTGCTAAATCTGCCTGAACTAGATGACACTGCTCTTTGCCGATCTGGTGAGCAATGGCTTCTGCCCGAGCCTGACCCTGACTATAGTGCAAAACAACTTTGGCTCCGGCCCGGCCAAGCGTCAGTGCTGTGGTCGCTCCAATGCCGCGAGAAGCACCTGTCACCAGGACAACTTTACCGCTGAGATCAATCATCTTCTCTATTCCTCTTCCGCTTACAGCGCTTTGCGCTGGATTAAGTGTGGGTTATTGTTTAGAAGCCTCGCGAAGCGAGGCTTCTAAACAATAACTGTGGCTGACGCCATTGAAAATTGCTGTAACTGATCACCTGACTGAAACAATCGTAGGCTAAAGCTGGCAAGAGGAAGGTTGCTAAATCTTTAATGCAGTCAGGCACAGATGATTTTTGGGAAGCCTGGCAGAGTGAGGCGGCTAAAAAATCATCTGGTTGGAGTCGAGCCTGAAGCGCTATGTGTGCTGATGGATTTTTTGATGAGAAAGAGGTTGGTCTAAACAGAATCCTGCAATATAGCTAAAAAGATGCAGGGAATCATCAAATATCGACGTGAAGAAAATGAGATGGACAAGCAGATAGCCAAGAATATTGATAAAGACCCATTTGCGCTTGCCATAAGAAAGGCGATGAACCCATGCTCCCACGCAACCAAATCCACCTCCAGACATGCCAACATCATCTGCATAAGCTAACTTGATCCCCAAACTGGTATCTGCTAGATACAGCGGTAATACGAGCACTAGAGATAGAATCAGAGAACCTCCAATATCTGTGAGCCAATATAGTAGAGCAGCCTGCCTGGTGCCAACTCGCCATTCATAGATACCGATCGATAGCCAAACGAAGATTAGAATGCCGCACAACATAATTGGGTCGGTTGTAAATAGAACTTCGGTTACTAGCGAGTACCAAGTGCCGTCCCAAAGGTCGTGTAATGCAAATCCCCATTGTTGGCGTAAAGTTGGGTTTAGGGTACTTGTAGTAGTGCCGGTCAGGATGGCGATCAGCAAGATGCCGATCGCCATCATCAGCGTAAACGGCAGACGGCGTAGCATGAAATAAACCTCGTTTTAGAATGAGCCAATTATTTCTGGAGAGATATCAATTTGCGTCCTGAGAAACCCGTAGATGTTGAGACCGGGTTTCTAAAATTTCACCGTCTTCTAGATTACTGATGCAATCGGCAAAATCCATGACTCGCGGATCATGAGTGACCATTAGCACGGTACAGTTTCTCTCCTGTGCCAGTTGACGGAGCACTGTCATCACCGCTTGTCCGCTTTGAGAATCCAGAGCGGCTGTGGGTTCATCGGCCATGATCAGAGACGGCTTTCCGGCTAAGGCTCTGGCGATCGAAACTCGTTGCTGCTGACCTCCAGAGAGCTGGCGCGGTAGATAATTGGCGCGGTTTTGTAGACCCACCCGCTCCAGTAAAACCTGCGTTTGTTTTTGGGCCGATTTTCCCCGAATGCCTTTGAGCACTAACGCGAACAAGATGTTCTCAGCAGCTGTCAGTGCCGGAAATAAATTAAAGTCTTGAGCAATGAAGCCAATATGCTGTAACCGAAATCGTGCCAGTTGGCGGCGAGATAGTTTGGTAACTTCTGTATTCAACAGAGTGACTGTGCCCAGGGTTGGTGTCAGTAAACCTGACAAAATTTGTAGCAATGTGGTTTTGCCCGATCCTGAAGGCCCCATCAGAAGATGCACATTGCCTGAG
>DATNOY010000319.1:0-6247 GCA_036703495.1 Coleofasciculaceae cyanobacterium | reverse complement strand
GGTGGCGGCAAGGATCTGCTGACCGGCGGGGCTGGACAAGATCAGTTTGTCTTGAGTACAAAATCGGGTGGAGCTGCGATCGCCCAAGCCAGTTTAATTAGCGATTTTACCGATGGACAAGATGCTATTCAGCTCGTCGATCTCAAGTTCGCAGACTTGGCTATTACTGAAGGCGAGGGCGCTCAGGCTGGCAATGTGGTGATACAGAATAAAGCCACAGGCGAATATTTGGTCATGCTCCGTGGGGTGCAGATCCGCCTGATCAATGCGGCTGATTTTCTAGAGACAGCGGGCGGGGGGGCTGGCGGCATGGCTGCTTCTGTCAACTCCAATCCCGTTTCGTTTTTGCCCAATGACAGTGAAGCGACGATCGCTGCTCGGGGTGCTGCCCATATCCAGCTGGGCACCCAAACAATTTACATCGGCAACCAGCAGGTCAGTAGCACCAACCAGAATCCCATAATCGCCAGCTTTGACAGCAGCAATCCTGCTCATCGTTGGGTTCAGACTCACTACGAGGTCACGGGTGCAGATGGGCGAGGCTATGGGCTATTTTGGAGCGGTCAAAGTTTATATGCAGTTTTCAGCGTTGATGGCACCCAAGGCACGCCGGATCAAGACTTTCGTCGAGTCAGTTCAGCCGCTACGCAGCCTTGGCTCAGGAGCTATGGCTCAGGCGGTGGTGCCAAGGTAGCAGTGCTGGCAAAGCTCAATCCGGCAACGGGAGACATGACGGCAGCGGCTTATCTATCGGCAGTCCTCAGCAGTGGACAAAGCAATAGCTTAGCGATCGCCAATCTCGCTACTAACGCCGCCGGCAATCTGGTGATTAATGCTCAGTCGTACTATGCCCCTCGTCGTCCGGATGGGCAAGCCATGACTCAGATTACGCCCGGCAGTTCTCCATTCAACTACACGCTGGAAATTACGCCCGACCTCAAAACAGTGGTTAGTACAGCAGCGATTGGCTGGCAGTAGCCTTAAGATTTGCCCTAATCAGGTCAATAGCTTTCGCCGTAGTAAATCTAGGGCTGTGCATGCACTTAGCCACCGAATCAGCTCACGGCTGCGGAATGCCCCAAACTGGTATTGATAGCTCTCTACCTGCTGACCCGGCCCGGCAACGCCAATGTAAACCAGTCCTACGGGTTTGGTGTCTGTACCGCCATCCGGGCCAGCAATGCCCGTGATGCTGAGTCCCCAAGTAGTAGATAGGCGATCGCGCACCCCAACAGCCATTTGGCAAGCGACCGGATCGCTGACAGCTCCCTGCTGCGCCAGATCCACCGGACTCACATTCAGCAAATTCACCTTGACCTGATTATCGTAGGAAATAATCCCTCCCCAAAAATACGCTGAACTGCCCGAAACAGCCGTCAATAAACTGCCTAACCCGCCTCCCGTGCAGGATTCTGCAACCGAGACCGTTTGCTGAGCCGCTTTCAGCAGCTGGCCCACCACCGAAGCCAGGGTGTCATCATCTGCCCCAAAGCAATCTAACCCGCCAATGTCTCGGAGCTGCTGCTCCACAGGCGCAATAATTGCCAAAGCCTCGGCCTCGCTGGTGGCTTTGGTAGAAATTCGTAATCGCACCTCGCCCTGTCCAGCATAGGGAGCCACTGTGGGATTCTCCAATTGGATTTGAGCTGCCGCTTTGTCTGCCAAAGTTGATTCGCCAATTCCCCAGAATCGCAGGGTTCGGCTGTAGATCACCCCTTGGCTCCAACCCTGGCTGCGGATATAAGGAACTGCGGTTTGCCGCCACATCTCCTGCATTTCGCTAGGCACCCCCGGAAAGGTGAGGAGGGTGAGACCCTCGCGCGGTTGCCAGATCACACCAGGGGCACTGCCAGTGGGGTTAGGCAAAATCTCTGCTCCTTGCGGCAGCAGAGCCTGCTTGCGGGTGCTGTCAGACATTGTTCGGCCACGGCGGCTGAGTTTTTGGGCAATGTCTTGCAACACTTCGGAGCGCTCAATCAACGGCACACCGAAGAATTCTGCCAGCGTTGCAGTGGTCAAATCATCGGGAGTTGGCCCCAGCCCGCCGGTAAAAATCAACAGCCGCGATCGCTCACAAGCAATGGCGATCGCTTTCTGTAACCGCAAGGCATTATCTCCCACGACCGTTTGATAGTAGTGAGGAATGCCTAGCTCAGCCAGCTGTTGAGCTAAAAACTGGGCGTTGCTATTCAAAATTTCGCCCAGGAGCAGCTCTGTACCGACCGAAATAATTTCGGCGCTTTGGGTTGTTTCGTTCATCGGGGAGTTGATCAGGGAGTTATCAGGGAGTTGGGGGAAGCTAACTTAGAACTCAAAACTTAAATTTCCCGAATTCCCTTTTCCGTCCGATATTGACGATCTCAATCTACTGCCTGGCTCGTTGGCGAACCCGCCAGCCAGCATAGCTAAGCAGCGCAGTCGCAGCGATCGCATATCCCACCCCGCTCGGGATGCCGGAAAATGCCAGAGCCAAACTGCCGACCCATAGCGTCAGCGTATAGATAAACAGCACGGTGAAGCGATGCGATAACCCTGCCTTCAACAGACGATGATGCAAGTGACGTTTGTCTGCCTTAAAAGGCGACTTGCCATGCCGCAGTCGTTCAATAATCACAGCCGACATATCTAAAATTGGGACTGCCAAAATCAGGTAGGGTAACAGTACGGCAACCGTCGTTAACCCTTTGACTAAACCAACCACCCCAACCCCTGCCAACGTGAAGCCCATGAAATAAGCTCCACCATCTCCCATAAAAATTTGGGCGGGGTTGAAGTTGTAGCGGAGGAAGCCTAATGCACCTCCCGCCAAAGCCGCAGCTATCAAAGCCGCTGGCGACTGGTTCATAAACAAACAGACGATTAGCATCACGACCGCGGCAATGCCCGATACGCCTGCAGCTAGCCCATCTAATCCATCAATCCAATTGATCGCATTGGCCATGCCAACCAACCAGATAATGGTGACAGGTAAGTTAATCCACAGTGGTAGTTCTGTCAGTCCTAGATAAGGAATGCTCAAAAACTCAATCTGTACGCCTGCATGCCAAGCAGCGTAAGCTACCACAGATTGCAAAAGCAGCCTTAGGAAAGGCGAGAGCGTAAATAAATCATCTGCTAGACCAATCAGGAAGAAGCCCAGCCCGCCTAGCGTTACGCCTAGAATTTCGTAAGCTTTGTCGGTGGGCAAGCCTGCAAAGCCCCCCATCCACCACATCAGCAGTAGGGAAACGAGCGCTCCCAAAAAAATGGAGACTCCCCCCAAACGCACCATTGGATGTTGATGAACCTTGCGACCACCCGGTGGATCAAAGTAACCGCTCTTCAAACCAATTTTTTTGACCACTGGCGTGGTGAGCAAGACGATCAGGGTGGATATGACGAAGGCAGCCAGATGGTAAAGCTGTGGGGGCATCGGTAATCCGTGGGTGCAGGACAAAATACACAGTCAGGCAGAGTCTACATGAACTGCTGCTCTAAATCTAGGGCTATGGCAGAATATTTCTAGCCGCCGGGGCTAAATTCCTTACAGCGTGCAGCGATAGCTAGTCATTACAACTAGACCCGCAGCGCAACCTGTCATTAATTTAGCCTTACCCGAGAGTATTTCTAACACATGACTCCGGTTTGGCATCATCTATTATGAAATTTGAGGTGCAATTTTCTAGATTTACCTGATGTGCAACTTTAGCGCCAAGACTCTTGATTGATTGGGCCATGGGCATTTTGACGGCCCAATCTAGATCGGTGAGACGCCTATCCCACAAAACTTTTAGATCAATCGGATCAAGTTGCATATTGCATCAGATTTTCTAATCGCTAAAGCTTTGCCGTTCTGCTTTTGATCAGAAAGCAATTGAGCTAGCAACCCCACCCTATCCTTCACATCCTGATCTCCCGATCCCGGAAACTGCTCAAGCTGGAATTTCAACTGCAAAAATAAAGACTGCTTCGAGGAGCAGCCTTAAAATTTAGAGATTCCACGCCCAAAGACTCCATGTCTGGAGCACTACCAAATCTTTAATGTATCTATGCTGTGACAGTGGGGCAGACCCAAACGGTTGAAAAGCTCACTCAATATCTTGCAAGAAATGGGTTGCTGGGTCTGAAGAATTCTCACCCAAAGATTCACTGAAGGTTGCCCATTCAATCGGTTCGTAGGAGTGGCTAGAGATATATGTGCGCTCCGCCATCTCTGACATATAGCCAACATAGTGGCTCATGAGAAAATAGACTGCCATCATAGCCGCTGCCGTAGAGGAAACCAGAAAGCCTGCCAACATCAAAGAAAACTCCCGATGATGGATGGCTTCCTGCATTAGGTGCAGCGCTAGCGCAATCAAACCTATAACGATGACTAGAATAAAAATCATTTCTTAAATAGGTTTACGAAATGCAACATTTACATATTTTAACAAACTCTCAGGGAATTGTCTTTACGTTCTACAACGTTATAATCCGCCCTGTAGTAGGCAAATCCCTTGCCAGAACTGAATTTAGCGCTATGGAGTTTTAGAGAAGCCCAGGCATTTAATATAACGTGCATTTTAACACTGGCTATTAAAAGTACATATTTTCTGCTAAACAGGTTGAATTTTTTGAATTTTGTTTCGTTCAATCAGCTGTTCAGCTGTAGTAAAGCCATTAAAAATAAATCAAGCCTGCCTGAGCGGGCTTGATTGATCTTGCAGATGAGTAAATATAAATTTTGCTTAACCCAGACTATAGCTATCCCGAAACAGTCCAAAAATCCCAGTGAAGTTTTGGGGCTACCTCCTCAAAAAGGGAGCCCCACCTTTCCCAAACCGTTTCACAAATCAGCAATCAAATAGGACTGCTACAGTTTTTCAAGTTGCGACAGGGGAGGCTCTAGATTAGCTGAGAATCAGTGAGGGTTGATCGCTGCGCTGCGGTAGATCAATGGATAGCAGAGAAGCTGGTTGGCAACCAACCACCAGCTCTAGGGCCGAAACAACTTGGCGAATATCGCTTTCGCTCAAGCCCGGATACATGGGGAGCGACAAGACTTCTTGACTTAAGGCTTCGGCATGGGGAAAGTTGCCAACTTCGTATCCCAAATGTTGAAACGCAGGTTGAAGATGGCAGGGAATCGGGTAATGAATCCCTGTTTCAATGCCAAGGTTGGTCAGGCTAGCTTGGATGGCTGACCGATCGCTAAGGCAATTTTCTGTGATGCGAATCACATACAGGTGATAAACATGTCCCTCGCCGCTCTGGTTGGTGATTGGCACAACGCCATAGTTTGCCAGCGGCTCAAGCAGGAAGTCATACAGTTGCGCAATCCGGCTGCGATCGTTGTTCCACTGAGATAGATGAGGCAGCTTTGTTTTCAAAACAGCGGCTTGCAAGGTATCCAGGCGGCTGTTTGTGCCGGAGTCTGTATGGAAGTATTTGCGAGTTGCCCCATAGTTACGTAGCGATCGCATCGTTTGCGCCACAATTTCCTCTTGGGTGATCAACATACCGCCATCGCCAAATGCGCCCAAATTTTTGCTGGGATAAAAGCTAAAGGCAGCGGCAATGCCGACAGAACCAGCGTGATATCCTTCTCGTTCTGCTAAATGGGCTTGGGCAGCGTCTTCAAAGATTAACAAATCGTAGGTGCTGGCCAGATCCAGCAAACGCCGAGGTGAAACCATCTGTCCATACAAATGGACTGGAATAATCGCCCGGGTGCGGGCCGTAATCATTTTCTCGGCTGCCACCAGATCAATCAGCGCCGTTTCAGGATCACAATCCACAAAAACCGGAATTGCCCCCGATCGCAGTACCCCAATTAGGGTGGCGACAAAGGTGTTAGCGGGCAAAATCACCTCATCGCCTAAGCCAATGCCGCAAGCTTGCAGACCCAGGGCGATCGCGTCGGTTCCTGATGCCACACCGACCCCATAGGCCGCGCCACAAGCTTGAGCAAATGCCTGCTCAAACTCCACAAGCGCTTGCCCCAAGACATAATCACCACGTTGAATCACCTCCTGCATTGCCTGCTCCAGCTGAGCTTGAATGGGCTGATTCTGGAAGCTGAGATCGACAAAGGGAATGGTGGATTTGGAATGACTCATGACTGAAAAGAGTTAACTAACAGGGTATGGATGGAAAAATTGGGTAGCACTGGCTGAAACAGGCTGCCTGAATTGATATGGGGCTGATTAAGTGACTTGAAAGAAAGGGGCATTGACGCTGTAGGGGTCTTCCTCATCAACGACCCCCCTCAGCTGAGAACTCCACT
>DATNOY010000318.1:0-2308 GCA_036703495.1 Coleofasciculaceae cyanobacterium | reverse complement strand
AGACTAGGACAAGGGGATATAGGTGGGACTTGATCAACTTGTGTAAGTCTCCTAGCATCAGGCTCTGTCCTAAACTGTGTTTTTGCTCTTTTTAAATTCTTATAGCTCATTTAAGATTGCCATAGTAATTTTAGTGACAATTGTCATTTCTTAAGGCGGTTGGAATCTTGAATGACTGTTTTCGTGCTTCGATCTACTGATTACCTCGGCAATTTAATAGGCTGCATTGTGGGGCGCGCTTCGCAATGCAGCCCTTGGGGTTTAGGTATTCTCAAATATTACCGGAGTAATAATTCTTTGTTTTTGTCTTGATTCAGTGAGAAATGGGGATCACTCCGAGTTTATTCTCAGCCAAGCTCGCAGATTCATCCTGACCACGCTTTTCACGTTGATTTCCATCTCTTTACCTCAGAGGTGGACAGCCTGTGTTTTCTACTGCTGCTCTACCTCAATGGCATGAATCAGCAGAGCGGGGTTGGTTGGACAGCTGTTACTTTTTCTCGGTCAATGGTAGAGCGATCGCAGGATTGCGTGCAAGATTGATCAACGCTAGCTGGAGTCCCGGACTTGCTGCCTGCGTAGGATTACTTTTCGAAGTTCTTCAGCGCCCAGCAAAATCGGTGGACAGGTGATCAACAGCAGCCATTGCCACGCTGCTAAAGGTGCAGTGGCAAAGATGTGGTTTAAGGATGGCACATAGATAATCAGCAGTACTAAGCTCCATTCCATGGCAATTCCCATCCAGATCAGTGGATTGGAAAAGAAACCCAAGCGGAAGATTGAGGTCCGTTCTGAGCGGCAGGCAAAAACATTTCCATCTTGACAGGCAACAATGGTGGCCAGAGTCATCGTCGTGGCTTGGGCATAAATAGCGATCGCAGCAGCATTGGCGGAGTGCGCCAAGATCCTGGGTGTCACAGCCTGTAATTCTGTCAAGCCATAGCCGTAGCTCCCCCACACCAGAAAAAAGGCTAACATCCCTAAAGCGCCTTCCAGAACTCCCAAGAAACAATAGGCGCGTAACAGCAAGGAGCGATCGAGGAGGGGTTGCGATTTTTTTCGGGGAGGCTGATCCATGGTTCTGGCTTCCGCTCGTTCTGCACCTAATGCCAATGCAGGCACAATATCCGTTCCTAAATCGATCGCCAGAATCTGCATAATCACCAGTGCTGGTGGAATTTTCAACGCCACCATCAGCAAGAAGGGCACCAACTCTGCCACGTTAGATGCCAAAATATAAGTCATGAATTTGCGGATATTTTGATATACGGCTCGCCCCTGCTCCACGGCGCTAACGATGGTGGCAAAGTTGTCATCTACTAACACAATATCTGCCGCTTCCCGCGCCACATCCGTGCCGTTTAGCCCCATGGCAATGCCAATGTGGGCTGCTCTCAGGGCCGGTGCATCATTCACCCCATCCCCGGTAACAGCGACAATTTCACCCATATCTTTGTAAGCCTGCACCAGACGTAACTTATGTTCGGGTGACATGCGGGCAAACACCAGGGCAGAACGATACTTCAGAATCTGCTGCAACTGGGCATCCGACAGGTGCCCCATGCCGTCGCCCGTGACGACCCGCACCCGGTCATGGGGATTGTCTTCATTGCTGACTAACCCAATTTCCCGAGCGATCGCCTCGGCGGTCAGTCCATAGTCCCCCGTGACCATCGTCACTTTAATCCCAGCCCTGTGGCACTGGGCGATCGCTGCGGGCACTTCAGAACGGGGTGGATCGAACATAGCAATCAAGCCAATGAAGATCAAATCTTGTTCTAACTCCTGAGCCCGCAGGGTCAGGAATGACTCCTCTCCATGCCGCGCAGCTACCCCCAACACCCGAAAGCCTTGGCGGGCCAACCCATCATTGGCAGCAATCACCGCATCGCCATCCGTTTCAGTCAAGGCCTGCACCGTGCCATTCCGCAGAATCCAGGGGCAGTGCCGCAGCACCTCTAACGGCGCACCTTTAGTGATCGCTAGATTGGGCAATGTATGCGTCCAAATATCAGACGATCGCCAATCCAACACCACGGTCATCATGCGACGGCGAGAATCAAACGGCACTTCTCGCAACCGGGGAAACTGCTGTTGCAAAGATTCCAGCTTCAATCCCGCTTTGGCAGCGGCGACCAGTAAAGCCGCTTCCGTTGGATCGCCAATTTCTTGCCAGCGGCTAGCAGAAGGATGCATCAGGCGGGCATTCGAACAGAGCGCCGCACCGATCAGCAGCAAGCGAATTTTCCAGGCGGACGCAAAATCTGCAGGCATTTGCACCGCCCCGAGGGTGGGGTCATATCCAGCG
>DATNOY010000317.1:0-6546 GCA_036703495.1 Coleofasciculaceae cyanobacterium | reverse complement strand
AGGGGGTCATCTGATCGCCCAGTTGGTCTGCCATAGCCCGCATGCCGACTAAATCGCTTTCTAAGGCAATGATGGCAGCAAAGGCATCGGCAGGGTCATCCCAACCGGGATGTACCTCTTCGACAATACAGCCTAAGTCTCGCTCAAAGACGCTAACCGCTTGCCCGACGATTTGGCGCACTTGGGGATCAACGGCGGCATAGCCCCAGTCTGGGCTATAGGCAATTTTTAACCCTTGAATGTTGCCCTGTAGGGTATCCATCCAGTCAAAGTTGGCAGGGGGGAGGCTGTGGCGATCGCGATCATCCGGCCCAGCAATTACAGACAGCATCAGGGCGCTGTCGGCTACCGTGCGGCTGACTGGTCCAATATGCTCAAGCGACTCCCAGCTAGACACCCCCGGATACCGTTCATCCCGGCAACCGGGATAGGCCGGCACGCGCCCCATGGAAGCTTTGATGCCATAGACGCCGCAAAAGCTGGCGGGAATCCGGATGGAGCCCCCACCGTCACTGGCGATCGCAAAGGGGCACATGCCCGTTGCCACGGCTACTGTAGAACCGCCACTAGAGCCACCGGGTGTCATCTCCAGGTTCCAGGGATTGCGAGTCGGCCCAAACACAGGATTATCGGTGACTGCAACATAGCCAAATTCCGGCACATTCGTCTTGCCCAAAATGATGGCTCCGGCTGCTTTTAACCGCTCGACTACCACATCATCTTCGTCGGGGATGAAATCTTCGTAGGCTTTGGAACCGGAGACGGTGCGAATGCCTTGGGTGCAAACCAAATCTTTAATGGCGATCGGCACCCCTGCCAGTTTTCCGACCGGATGGCCTGCCAGGATATCGGCTTCAACCTGTTTTGCCGCTTGCTGGGCTAAGTCCGGGGTCGGGGTACAAAAGGCATTGAGCAGCGGATCCAGCTTGTTCATGCGATCGAGCATGGCATCCGTGACCTCAACCGCAGACAGCTGTTTGGAGCGAATCAACGCTGCAAGCGTAACGGCATCCATCTGGCAGATTTCATCAGAAGACATGACAAACCTCTCTGCGATCGCAGAATACGATGGGGACAATGGGTAGGGGCGCAGCATTCGGACAATCTGCTTCTGCATCAGCCAAACAGGGATGACCGCCTGCTGCTACGGGGTTGGCAAGATTGGCTATACCCCTAGATGTTCGTGGATCAGGGCGTGGTCAAAGCTCAGCTGGCTGGCGTCGAGGCTGTCGATCATTTCGCCTTTGACCATGATGTAAACTCGGTGGGCGATCGCCTGCACCACTTCTAGGTTTTGTTCGACGAGGATGATGGTGGTACCCATGCGCCGATTAATTTCTTGAAGTTTTTCGGTGATTTCTAACACAATGCTGGGTTGAATCCCGTCGGACGGTTCGTCTAGCAACAGCACCTGGGGACGGGCGACTAAGGCACGGGCGATCGCGAGCTGCTGCTGTTGTCCGCCGGAAAGGCTGTCGCCCCGCTGGTGCAGCTTGGCAGACAGCATGGGGAACAACTCTAGCAACCATTCAATATTGTGATCGGCGGACTTGATCCGCTTATACTGTCCCGACAGAATGTTTTCGCGCACCGACAGCGAGGCAAAGATCTCTCGCCCTTGGGGCACATAGCCAATGCCGCGTCTGACGCGTTCATGGGCGGGCAATTTGGCGATCGGCTGACCGTTGAGCTGCAGTTGCCCAGAGCTGATCGGCAGCAGACCCACAATGGTTTTTAGTAACGTCGTTTTTCCGGCTCCGTTGCGTCCTAGGACGGCTAAAATCTCTCCATTCCTCACCTCAAAGGAGATGCCGTTTAAGACCGGGGTCGTGCCGTAGCCGGAATGAATCTGAGTCAGTTTAAGCATGGGCTTTCCCCAGATATACAGCCCGGACTCGTTCGTCTTGCTGGATTATGTCCATCCTGCCTGTGATCAATACCTGCCCTTGGACTAAGACCGTGACATCGGCGGCCAATTGCCGGACAAACGCCATGTCATGCTCCACCACAATCACAGTCGATCGCTGTGAAAGCTGCTGCACTAGTTCAGCGGTCTTCAGCGTTTCACCCCGACTCATGCCACCCGTAGGCTCATCCAGCAGCAGCAGATGGGGATGGGTAACGGCCGCCATGCCGATTTCCAGCCACTGTTTCTCGCCATGAGACAGGGTGGAAGCCAGATGATTGAGGCGATCGCGCAGCCCGATAATATCTACCATTTCAGCCATTTGGGCCAGCCGCTGTTTGAGGTTCGGCAACTGCACAGCCGCTGCCAGCCAGAGGTTTTCGTAAACCGTCAGCTCTTGATACACATTGGGCACCTGGAGCTTGATGCTGATGCCCTGCTGGGCGCGTTGATGCGGCATTAAGTGCGTGATGGGGCTACCGTAATAGCGAATCTGCCCAGCGGTAGGAGCCAGCCGCCCGGTCAGCAGGTTGAACACCGTTGATTTGCCCGCCCCATTGGGACCGATCAGGCAGTAGGCTTGCCCGCTGTTGAACTGTAAATCAATGCCATTGACGGCCCAGAAGTTGCCAAACCGCCGCTGGAGTCCATACAGCTCTAGGATGGGTTGCCCGGAGGAGGGTGGAGTCGGGGCGGGGGAAGAGGGAACAGTACTGTCGCCATCTGGGTGCGGGGTCGGTAGCGAGAACCGACGGGGGGCAGGCAGGAACTGATGCCAAAATGCTTCTAAGGCTGGAGCCAACCCCTCCGGTAGACCGAGGACGATCGCCACCAAAATGCTGCCCAAAATCAGCGGCGTTGCCTGCTGTGCCACTGTGCCCAAATAGTTAGACAGCGCTTGGATTAAAGCGGCACCCAAGAAAGCCCCCCAGAGCTTGCTGCGCCCTCCCACCATCACCCAAATGGCAACCAGTGTGGCTTGATTGACGCTAAACACAGTCGGCCCGACCGTGTTTCCCCAGCAGGTGTGGAGCACTCCCGCCAATCCGGCGATCGCTCCGCCCAGGCAAAACCCGATGAGTTTCAGGGCGCGAACGTCATACCCCAGCAGCTCAGTGCGTTCTTCGTTCACCCGCACCGCATTAAACACCCAGCCTAGCTGCTGGCGACGCAGCCACTGTAAGCCCAGCAGCACCCCCGTCGAGAGCAGCAGCACCAGCCAGTAGAAGCCTGCCACATCCAGATTGAGCAGCGTAGGGACGCGCTGCATCCCATTAAAGCCTCCGAGGGCGGCGGCTCCAATTTTGTATTGCTCACCTGAGGTGGTGAGAAACAGGTTGTAGCAAATTAGCGTGGTAGCCAGCGTCATGATCGCCACCGAGAGACTGCTGACCCGTCCGTAGAACATGAAGTACCCCAGTACGGCAGCGGCGGCCGTGGCGATCGCCACAGCCAGCAGCAATCCCACGATCGTCCCTAAGCGGGTATCCAGGTTTTGGCTGACTACACCATAGGTATAGCCGCCCAGCCCAAAGAAGACCGTTTGCCCAAAGCTAAAGATGCCCCCTACGCCCCAAACAAAGGTCAGGCTGAGCGCCAGCAATCCCGAAATAAACCAGTAGGTCGAGTTGACCAGGGTAAACAGGTCAACGCCCAACGGCAGCAGCAGCAGGATGCCCAGCAGCAGCAGTCCGGGGAGGAACTGCAGCAGTTGACGCGATGCTGGAAAACGATCTAGGAATCCAGAAGGGGTCATAGCGATCGCCCCCAGGAACCCGAAATCCCTTTTGGGAAGAGCCGCAGCAGCAGCACCGAGCTAGCCAGCAGCGCCACCTGACCCAGGACAGGGGTTGTGAACAGCGCGACGACACTTTCCACCATCCCTAACGCTGTTGCCGAAGTGGCAGTACCTAGCAAGATGGCAGATCCGCCCGTGATCGAGGTCATAAACGCCCGTGACATAAACAGCCCCGACATGGAAGGCGTCACGGTGGTGAAGGGGGCCAAAATTGCCCCAGCCACGCCTGCCAGGGCAGAGCCAAACACAAACGTCCACATGTTGACCTGAGCGGCGTTAATGCCGACAGCCGCTGCCATGCTGGGGTTGAGGGTGGCGGCTCTGGCTTCCAAGCCATAGCGCGTCCGGGTAAACACCAGGTAGGTGAGCAGACTCAGGGCGATCGCCAGCCCAATCATCAGCAAGCGGTAGAGGGCGATCGACCCCCCGCCAATGGCGACACTGCCCAGAGGCATGGCAATGCTGCGGGTATCTGAACTAAACAAAATTCGCGCCATCTGGATCAGGAACATGCTGATTCCAGCGGTGGCCAGCAGCGTGTCAATCACCCGACCATAGAGCCAGCGAATCATCAGCCGCTCAATCACGAACCCTGCAAACCCTGCTACGATCGGGGCTGCCAGCATCGCCAACAGCAGCGGCAGCTTCAGCTGCTGGGTCAGCACCAGCACCGTGTAGGCCCCTACCATGACCAGCTCCCCATGCGCCAGGTTGATCACCCCCATCATGCCCACCGTGACGGCAATTCCCAGGGAGACAATCACCAGGAGAGCAATGCCCGTCAAGGCATTGAGCGCCAGTAAAATCAGTTGGTCAACGCTCACAGCGTCTCTGTCCTCTAACTAAACTTTTAACTAAACTTAGGGGTGAACTGTTCAAACGTGTTGGGTTTACCGATTAAATCACACCGTCCCTGATCATCCGTAGCCCGAATATCTGGGAAAGCCCCTGCCACCTTTTCGAATCGCTGATTTTTGTTGGCTTTTAAGATATAAACCGTATGGTTGGTATGGTGGGTCTTATCGTAGGACACGGCTCCTTGCGGCCCGTTATAAACCATGCCATTTTCTAAAATCTTGGTGACGGCTTCCCGGTCAGTGGTGCCCGCCTGCTGCACCGCTTGCGCCCACATGTGAGGCACAACATAACAGTCAAACCCCAGCTCAAACAAATATTTGTTGGTGCCGTAGCGATCGCCAAAACCCTTGACAAACTCTTTCATGCCACTGGATGGATCATCCTGAAAGTAAGAGCGAGAGGCATAGACTCCGGCTTTGTCAAGGCGTTCAGAGCCATCGTTGTCATAGGCCATGGACAGCGTGGGAGAGATCACCGGAATCTTTTCCTTCATGCCAGAAGAGTCCCACTGCCCATAAAATCCATCGTGCGTGTCGCCTACCAAAATCGACATCACCGCATCGGGTTTGGCCTGCTGAATTTTGGTAATGGTGGTGCTGAAGTCCGACACATCCAGCGGAAAATACTGTTCAGCCACCACTTCCATGCCGTATTTAGCCCCATAGAACTTAGCCCAAGCTGCCGAAAGTTGACCGTAGTTATAGTCGGCTGCAATGGTGTAGATCTTTTTAGCGTTGAGGGTTTTAGCGGCAAATTCCATCAGCTTATCCAGCTGTCCCGAAGGCGTCACCCCGCCACAAAAGGTGTATTTGTCGCACACGCCACCCTCATACTGAGTCGGATAGAAGTAGAGGGTCTTATACTTGCCCACGATTGGTCTAACGGCTTCCCGAGCAGCACTGGTGAGACAGCCCATCAACACATCCACCTTGTCCTGAAGGATCAGCTGCTGGGCTAGTTGAGCCGCTTTCTGCACATCCGACTGGGCATCATAGAGCTTTGACTCAACCTTCCGGCCTAGTAAGCCCCCCGTTGCATTGATTTCGTCGATCGCCATTTGATGACAGGCAATTTGCCCTGCCCCCAAGCTGCTCAAAGGCCCCGTCTGGTCATAAATGGCCCCCACAATAATCGGTTTTTCAGTCGCCGTTCCGGAAGCCGCTTCGGATGTGGGTTTTGGAGCCGTTGTGCATCCTTTCAGCAACAATGAGCTGCCAAATGCGGCAGAGCCATAGAGCAAAAACTGACGTCGGTCTAGCCGTTTCACCATCAGGGAGTTCCTCCATTCCAACAGGTTGGAAGGATTATGGGCGATGAGAGGGGTGCTTGTCGATACAGAGAAATTCAGCTGATTGGGAGACTGGTTGCCCAACGTTTCTAGAAAAATTCCCCATAAGTTCCGGTTTATTCCGGGTAATCGTATCAGCAGATACGTAGAGGCGGCGACGCTTCACTGACAATGTGAGCCAATCAATGATTTGTTGGGATTGCAGTATGGATATCCAGGCTGCCCTGGACTTAGCAGATGCGTTAGTACGGGGGAAGACAGGAGACCCCCTCAGCGACTTGCAGCGCGAAATTTTAAGGGCTTCCTGGTCATGGGAGCATTGCAGCTATGACCAAATTGCTGAAGCCTATGGCTATTCTGCCAACTATCTGAAAAAGCACGTCGGCCCAGGATTGTGGAAGCTGCTGTCTGAGATTTTGCAAGAAAAGGTCAGCAAAACCAACGCCAGGTCTGCCTTTGAACGGCGCTTGCGATCGCATTTGCCACAGCCAGAAACCAGTCCACAGCCGCCAGTCGTCCAGCCAGCCGAAACGGCGATCGCCCTGACTCCTGCTTTTCCTCCGACTTCACCCACCCCTCCCTTGGCGATGCCCTCAATCGATTGGGGAGAGGCGATCGCCCTAGAAGTCTTCTATGGTCGCCAATCTGAACTACATCGGTTAGACCAGTGGATTGTCCACGATCGCTGCCGTCTGG
>DATNOY010000316.1:0-6835 GCA_036703495.1 Coleofasciculaceae cyanobacterium | reverse complement strand
GCCGGTTTTACGGCGCTGTTTGGCGCACCTTTAGGGGGGGCATTTTTTGCGCTGGAGATTTTGCATCATCAGCATGTTGTGGAATACTATGAGGCGATTTTGCCAGCGATCGTTTCCAGTTGTGCCAGCTATTTAGTCTTTGCCTTGATCACCCATTTGGGACTCAGCCCCACCTGGGACTTTCCGCAGTATCACATTAACAATGTAGATGATTTTGCCTTGGCCATTGCCTATGGGGTGATCGGAGCGTTAGCAGGTTGGTTGTTTATTTGGATTTTTCGAGCTTGCGCCTGGCTGCTCAATCGCCTGCCTCACGCGGTTTATTTCCGCACTACGTTGGCCGGTTTAGCCTTGGGAATTCTAGCCGCCATTCTGCCCTTAACTCGCTACTTTGGACATGAAGAGTTAACCGTGGTGGTGGAAAATCATTTTGACGCAATTATGTTACTGTCCCTAGCGGTGGCTAAAATGTTTGCGATCGGGTTCACAGTCAATGGCGAGTGGCGAGGTGGATTTATCATTCCACTGTTCTTTACCGGAGCCTGCATTGGCAAAGCGATCGCCTTGCTGATTCCTGGAGTTCACCCTGTTTTGCCAATGATTGCCGTTATGGCATCGTTAAATTCAGGAGTGACACGTACCCCCATCAGCACGACCCTATTGCTGACCAAGTTGACGGGCTTTACTCCCTTCACGCCCATCCTATTTGCTAGTTTAGTTGGCTTTTTCTTGTCTCCCAAAACTCCTTTAATTAAATCTCAACTTCGATCTGAACATCAAACCTTAACCTAATCTCAAATCTGCTAGAATCTCCTGCATCAGCATGGGAGTGCAGGGGCAATGCCCGCCCGCGTGAGGCTCCGCCATACACCCCGGATCATCAGCGATTAACCGAATTTGATGTAGTCTAGCAGTCCTCATCCAGATGAGACAGAATGCACGTGGGACTCCTGTCTGGGGGCGCAGCCCCCACACCCTTCCTCATCTGAGTGCGTAGCCATAGCAATTTTTAACTGAGTCAAGCCAGATTATTTTTTGAAAGCCTCGCGGAGCGAGGCTTTCAAAAAATAATCTGTACTTGAGCCGAGTGCGAACCGCTATATCAGAACCATATTAGGACCATATCAGGACAACCAGAATTCCAAAATCTGAGATGCTTAAAATCACCTGAGATATCATATGGGTTGAATCAGCTCTTAACTCAATGCGGATGGTTGCGGTTAAACTGCTGTCTGACAAAGGTCAGGGAGTTGAGCAGCCGCTAATGAACATAATTTCAGCCCACATTGTGTTCATCGTTGCCATGATCACTGGGAAAAACGTGAAATTTGGTATCTACCCCTAGCTGCACTAGCTGCTTTGAAATTGTGTGATTGGGGCAGATGCTTCTAGGGATGGGTTTTGCCTGAGTTGAAACTCGGTTTTCTTGAGGGATGACCGCGTAAATTAACCATCATTTTTTGTTCAGTATGCTTGAAACACTCAACGGTCTTCCTGTTTGGCTCAAAGTCTGGATTGTTTTTCCCTTTGCTTTCCTCAATGGTTGGCTCCTGTTGCTGCTATTTGATTATCTACAGCCTTTCTTAAATATTTTGATTGCTGCCACCCTCTCTGCTTTTCTGCTCAACTTGCCCGCTGATTTTTTGCAAAATCGCGGGGTTCCTAAAGGAATGTCGATCACGATTGTGTTGCTGATGACTCTATTTATTGTGGGCGGAGCTATGGTCACGATCGGACCGCTGGTATTTGAGCAATTTAGTACGTTGGTTGCCAACGTACCGCAACTCGTGGAGTCAGGGGATCTTCAACTTCAGCGGCTGCGGCAATTTGCGATCGAGCAAAACCTGCCCATTAACTTGCCAAATTTGCTGGAGCAAGGCATCAATCAATTGGGACAGGTTTTTCAGCTTGCCAGTAATCAAGTATTAACGGTTATCACGACAACGATCAATAGTCTGGTAAATGTCCTGTTTTTTCTGGTGTTAGTCATCTTCATTCTTGTGGGTGGGGAGAGTGCTTGGAATGGCATCTTTAGCTGGCTTCCATCTCCCTGGAGCAAGACGTTGCAGGACTCCATTCAAAAAACCTTTCGTCGCTATTTCGGCACTCAGGTGATTCTGGCGGGAGTTCTGAGTCTGGCACAGACTTTGGGATTGCTGCTCTGGGGAGTGCCCTATGCGATTCTCTTTGGGGTTGCCATTGGGGTGAGTACCCTGATTCCCTATGCTGGCGTGGTAACGATTGGGCTGGTTAGCTTAATCGTTTCTCTCCAAGACTTTAGTCAGGGTATTCGAGTGCTGATCACGGCGATCGCGATCGGTCAAATTAATGACATTTTGATTTCGCCCCGATTGATGGGTAAAACCATTGGATTGAATCCTATCTGGCTAATTGCAGCTTTGTTTCTAGGCGCAAAGATCGGTGATGTTTTGGGACTGTTGGTCGCTGTACCTGTGGCCAGTGTAATTAAAAATACAGTGGACCATCTGCGATCGCAAAGTGAATTGATTAACAACGAAAACTGAGGGTAATCATTGATGTTTTGGATCAATGAAAGTCAATGTCTCAGTATGGGTTTCTTGAGCTTCCCTATTCGTAGAGAAAAGGGTTCATCAGCTAGGACTACTAATAGGTAAAAACTTGACCCAGCCGATTCGCATGACAGGTATTTGCTTGAGCAGTGGATATCAAATCGCAGTGCTCAACTTTGATCAGCCGATGCAAGTCCAAGAGTTTATGGATTTTTCTAAGTGAATACGCCCAGTTTCTAGTATAATAAAATACGTTAAATCCAGGCTGTACATAGCTATAGAATCTGCTCTATGCACCTGCTGAATCAATGCAAAGATGCAGAGATAAAATTTAGTTTTTTATTATTCCTTTGGATAGATGTTTAAATGTATGATGTCGCGTAGAGCATTCCTAATGCTTTATATCCATACCTTGTTTACAGCCAGTTGCTTAATATCAGGTGATTGAGCCATCCTTTTATCCTATTCAGCTTATGACTAGCCAGTTATGACTAGCCAGCTTGTACCACTAGCAAAGCTGTTGTCGCAAATACATATGAAGATTTAAAAATGATGAAAGCTCCAAAAATTCTGTTCGCTGTTGCCACAGCCGTTGCAGCTTGCGGTATTAGCCTCACTGCTAAGGCTGATACCGTGGATGCTCGTTGTGATATCTATCCTCGTGGCGAAGACCGATCCGCTGCCGTTGTCCCCTGCACCTTTTCTCAGCGGCAAGGCGTAGTTGGAATTCAATTACAAAATGGCAAGCGATATGACCTGAGACCTGTAGGCGATCAACCCGGCAACTATGTAGACCAGAACGGTCAGGCTGCCTATCGACAAGCAGGCTTGGGCGATCGGGGGCAAATCTACCGCTTAGCGACTGAGTCAATTTATGTGTATTGGGATACAGCAGGGTTGCCCTCTTCAAGTCGCGGTGAAAGTCAACCCAGCCCATCTGCATCCAGCAGGGCTCAATCCCCCACTCCTGTCACCTATGTCACCCGGGTCAACGACAATCGAATTGTGATGCAAATTACAGAGGGAGAGTTTCGCTTTCATGGCGATCTAAATCGCACCTCCGGTAATACCTTTGTAGGACAGGATCAGCAAGTTCGTGTTATTTACGATCGCTCTACAGGGCGGATTGTGGTGATTAATGCTCAGACGGGAACTGAATTTTATAACTATGTCTTTTCTAAAGCCCACGAAGGCGCACTTTAACAAAACTCAACGGAAATAATTAGGGGTTAGCGGCGGGTAAAAACAGGCCGAGCGCTTGGGTTAGAGAATCGACGAACTCAACTAAGGCAGCAACACGCTCAACGGCTCGTTTGCAAAGCGGGGCGCTGCCTTCAATCTGTACCCTTGGCAACAGGGTCACTGTCCCCTTAGGGGTGTGATGGTGATCAATAAATTGACAGGCGCAATCGACGTAGATGGGATTGATTTTGCAGCGAATGTCGCCAATGAGGCGCTGAGAGTCAACCTGCGATTTGAATTTAGATATGTAAATCTTTGGTCTTTTCATATCAGTTTCCTATTTTCTTACCCTACTCTGAGGGGTGAATTATTATCAGTCACCTTATGTTCCGTCACATTCAACTTCGTTGGTATACAGAAGTATTCAATTCAGGTGAATTGCAGTAGTCCTTTGCGTTTGCAGAGAAAATTGCCATGAGTTCAAACAACGCTAAGAATTCAGTCAATCATTGACTGCAAGTCCTTGACTGCAAGTCCTGAATCCGAGACAAGGGTTGCTCATGACTATGGGTGATGTACTGAACAAGTCAAAGGCTTTACCTTTAGCTTAACGGTACGACAAACTTCAGTGTCGTAAATATTCGCGATCGCCTAAAACAGTTACAGTCTTCCATCAACGGAGGTATTTCTGGAGACCGTAGCAGTAGTAGAACCACTTTTAGGCAGGGAATTCGGCACTTGCTTAGCAGCGATTTAGTTCCTACCCTGGGTACCGATGGCTATCCCAAAGAAGATCGGCAGCAGCACTAACGAAGGGAACGGTTACTTCTCGATACAAATTAAGAGCTATCCAACCTATGCAGCATCCTCATCTGACCTGGCGCAGACGCAGTGTTCTTAATCTGCCCCGATCGCTCCCGTCACTGGGACTATTTCTCCTGGCGATGACCCTGGTTGCCTGTCAGGGGAAAGACACCCAAGGGGCAGCTCCGGCAGCGGTTCCGGTTAAATTGCAGGTGTTACAGACCAGCACGGTTGCCAACAGTTCTGAATTTGTGGGCACTCTGGAATCTGCTGAAAAGGTAGATCTGAGACCGGAAACTCAGGGACGGATTATAGAGGTGCGGGTGCAACCGGGCGATCGGGTTGCTCAGGGGACAGCCATTCTGACTATCCAACCCGGTCAAACTGTGCCCCAGCTGGAAGGGGCCCAAGCAGCAGTTGGTGTTAGCCAGGCGAGCCGGAATGCCATCATGGAGCAGTTGCGGGTGGCGGAGAAGGGGGTAGAAGTTGCCCGGACGGAATTAGCCAGTGCCGAAGCCAGTCGGAACCTGTCCAAAACCAATTATGAGCGGGCTTCCTTCTTGCTGAACCAGGGGGCGATCGGTACGTATAACTATGATCGGGCAAAGACCGATCTCGAGATTTCCAGCAATCGGGTTCAGGTAGCACAGGAAAAAGTCGGTCAGGCGCAGGCAGCGGTTAACCAGGCGCAGGCAGCTGTGGGACAGGCGAATGCCAGTATCCAGCAGGCACAGGCACAGGTAGCCGCAGCGGAAGTGAATGTTGGATTTAAGCAGGTGGTCGCCCCGATTACGGGAACGGTAGGGGACGTTTTTGTTAAGGTCGGCGATGTTGTTTCTACCGCACAAACCATCACCAATATCGTGCAAAACGATGCTTTGGATCTACGCCTGTCCGTGCCCTCCAATCGCTTAAACCAACTGCGTCAAGGCTTAACGGTTGAACTGATTGATCCAATCACCCGCAAACGCATCAGTACCGGTCAAGTCAACTTCATCTCGCCCTCGGTCGATTCAACTGCCCAGGTGGTGCTGGTCAAAGCGCGGTTTCCCAATCGCAACGGCAACCTGCGAAACGGACAGCATGTGGAAGCTCGCATTATCTGGGATCGGGGAACGGGGGTTCTGATCCCTACCAATGCTGTGTTGCAGGTGAGCGGCAAGAGCTTTGCCTATGTGGCAGAAACGGATAACTCCCAGGGACAGGCGCGGCAAGTCGCCCGGATGCGCCCTGTAACTTTAGGGCAGATCCAGGAACAGAGTTATCAGGTGATCAATGGCTTAAAACCGGGAGAGAATCTGGTGGTTTCAGGGATCTTGCGATTGCGAGATGGTGTGCCAATTCAACCGGAATCCTAGGAGGGCAGACCCATGATTTTTTCGATCGCCACTCCTTTTATTAAGCGTCCGGTGCTGACTACGGTTTGCACATTAATTATTTTGCTGTTGGGCGCAGTCTGTATTCCGCTGTTGCCGATCAATTACCTACCGGATATTGCCCCGATTCAGATCCGGGTTTCTGCGCTGTATAGCGGGGCCGATGTCAACACGGTAGAAGATACGGTGACGAGTGTGCTGGAACGGCAGATTAACGGGGTAGAGGGCATGGAATATATGTCTTCTAATACCTTTGCCGGAAATAGTGCAATCTCGGTCTTCTTCGGCTCGGAAACTGATAAAAATACCAACCAGGTGAACGTCCAGAATCGGGTGGCACAGGCCACCGCCCAGTTGCCTACGGCAGTGCAGCAGTTGGGTGTGACGACCCGAGCCGCCTCCAGCAGCATTTTGGTGATTTACGGGATCTATGGTGAAACCGATGGGTATGATGACATTTTTATCAGTAATTACGTTGATCAAAACATTGTTGATGTACTGAGACGGGTACCTGGGGTGGGAGATGTGGTGTCGTTTGGGGATAAACCCAATGCCATGCGTCTCTGGCTTGATCCCAATGCCCTGGCCAGCCGTAGCCTGACGGCCCTGGATGTGGTGAATGCGCTGCGGTCGCAAAATGTGGTGGTGGGCGCAGGTGGGGTCGGGCAGGAACCGGTTCCCCAGGGGCAAAACTTTGAACTGCCGCTGCAAGTTCAGGGGCGGTTTGCCAATGCCCGTGAGTTTGAAAATCTGGTGGTTCAGCGGGACAGGAGTGGCGGACTGATTCGGCTGCGGGATGTAGGACGAGCCGAACTGGGAGCTGAACGCTATGTCGGCAACGCCAAGGTAGATGGCAAGGTTGGGGTTGGGGTTGCTGTTTACCAGGCTCCCGATAGCAATGCCCTGGATATTGCCGCTCGGATCGCGACTGAGATGCAGCAA
>DATNOY010000315.1:0-2130 GCA_036703495.1 Coleofasciculaceae cyanobacterium | reverse complement strand
GTCATTCCGACTTATAACGGGGAATATCGCCTGCCCGAAGTTCTGGAGAAATTGCGATCGCAACTCAACCCCAGCGGCATCCAGTGGGAAATCCTGATCGTGGACAATCACAGTAGCGATGGTACGGCTCAGGTGGTTCAAACCTTTCAAGCCAATTTTCCAGTTGCGATTCGCTATTGCTGCGAATCTCGGCAAGGTGTAGGCTATGCCCGCCAAAAGGCAATTGAGCAGACCGACTGTGACTTAATTGGCTTCCTGGACGATGACAACTTGCCCGATGCGAATTGGGTAGATGCCGCCTACCAGTTTGCCCAAACTCATCCAGCAGCAGGCGCTTTTGGTAGCCAGATTCGCGGGGCATTTGAGAGCAGCCTACCCCCCAATTTGCAACGAATTTTGCCCTACTTAGCGATTACCGAACGAGGGTTGCACCCTAAACGCTACGCACCCCAAAACAATCTTCTGCCCCCTGCCGCAGGGTTAGTTGTTCGCAGACCAGTGTGGCTGAAATACGTCCCTGAAGAAGGAATTTTGACTAGCCTAAAGTTCAAGCGATCGGATGGAAATCATTGCAGTGAGGATTTAGAAGCGCTGGGTTATATTCAGCGATCGCCTTGGGAAATTTGGTACAACCCCAACATGAAAATCGCCCATAAAATTCCGGCTCGGCGATTAGAAAGAGCGTATTTACTTCCCTTTTTTCGCAGCATTGGATTGAGCCGGCATGTGATACGCATGCTGAATGTAAAGCCTTGGAAAAGACCGCTGATGGCGCTAGCTTATCTAGCGAATGATCTTCGGAAAATCGTAACTCACTACTTGAAATATCATTCGCAGCTGCAGACAGATTTGGCAGCAGCTTGCGAAATGGAATTGTTGGTGAGCAGCTTGATTTCACCATTTTATTGGTGGCAAAAACGACGCTGTGAAAAGTAGCCTTTGTTCCGCCAAAAAATCCTATGAATGTCCTTTCAGTTCCGATTTTCCTCCTATAAAATTATGCATCTCATTGTTTTGGAAAATGAGCCATCTTCCTATCGAGGAGGGCAAGAACTGAGTTTGCTGGCAATTTGCAAAAGCCTACATCAACGAGGGCATCAAATCAGCCTGATTTACACGCGAATAGGAGATTTATTAGAGCAGTATCAAGACTTTTGTTTGCAAACGATTGCAGTGCAGGGATACAAGTTGAATCGGCATCATCCTTGGCAATTAGCTGGAGATGTTTATCAGGCAGCTCAATCTATTGCAACTGACAGAGATAGCCTGGTTTATAGCAATCAATATCACGATAGTTTTTTTGGCTGGGGGCTAGCTCGCCTCAAAGGAATTCCGCTGGTTTGCTATTTAAGACTTCCCCCGCCCTCCAGCTGGGGGATTCAAGCGGGGTTGGGATTGCAAGGCGCAAATCGATTGATTGCTATCTCAGAGCAAACTAAACAAGATTGGATGGCTGCAGGGTTTCCGGCTCAGAAGATTGACGTTGTCCACAATGGCATTGATCTGGACAAGTTTCAGCCTGCTCTTGATCGGTCGATCGCCCGCAGTCGGTGGCAGCTTGCAGAAACCGATCCGGTTGTTGCTTATGTGGGGCGTCTGGATAAAGTCAAGGGGGTAGAAACCTTGCTGAGGGCGATCGCCTTGCTGAAGCCAGAACTCCCTGATCTCAAGCTGTTAATTGCCGGAAAACCGTTGATTCAACAGCCCCAGTATCAAGACTTTCTCAAGCAGCTAGCGGATCAGCTCAATATTGCAGACAATGTGCAATTTTTGGGACATGTTTCTCAGCCTGCCGAAGTCTACCAGGCTAGCAATGTTGTGGTTGTGCCCAGTATTTGGTCAGAGCCGTTGGGACGGACGTTGCTAGAAGCGATGGCCTGTGGGGTGCCGGTTGTCGCCAGTCGGGTGGGTGGTATCCCCGAAGTGCTGGCAGATGAATTTGCCCAAGGACTGTTTGAACCTGGCAATGCAGCAGATCTAGGGGTAAAGTTGCGACACTTCCTAAGCTGGCAAGCTCAAGACTCGACCCTGAGGCAGCAGTGTCGAGCCTATGTGGGCGATCGCTTCCCCCTATCCAAAGCTGTGGAAGGCGTAGAGCAAGTGATGCTGAAATTACTGGCTAAAGGCATT
>DATNOY010000314.1:0-2089 GCA_036703495.1 Coleofasciculaceae cyanobacterium | reverse complement strand
CACTCCAATTTTTAATGTGGGTTTCCCATTCTTGAGGAATTTCGGATAGGACGTTGATTCTAGATCGCACATCTTCCCCCCGCTTCGTATCGTGGGTAGCTGTGGCATTCAGGGCATGGGGCCATTGAGCAGAACGACTTTGGTTAAAGTTATGAAAATCCTCAATTGAGATCCCAAACTGGCACGGGCTAGAACCCACTTCGTTAAGCGAAATTAGGCGATTGTACACATAGAAAACAGTATCTTCAACGCCTTTCGCCATCAACGGTCCTGTAAACTGCTGCATGCGCATCAGGAAATGTAGCCATAACTCCTTGTCTTCCCGGCTCAGGTGATCATCAAAGTCAAGCAACAAGAACTTTTCAATAAAGTAAAGCTCATTGATGAAGTTAGGAATCAGCTCTTTAGCCCGATGCAGCACATCTTTCATGCATTCCTGATCGGCCTTACGAGATCCTTCCCGGCTAATATAAGTCCGATAAACGGGGAATAAAGCCAGGATCTCGACCAGGGCTCGCTTTAAGCCATACATGGTAAAGTCGCTGGCATAGCGATGCAGATCCGAAATTTGCTTCAAAAGATGCGCCAGATTATCAATATCTCCTGCTAAATGCTTGCCGATGATCAGGCGTTTATTCTCATCGATCAAGGCTTCACAGGGCGTTGACTTCCCAATAAATTCGTAGTAAATCGAATTAAAATCAGCCTCAGAGGAAGATTGACAAAATAAGCAGTTCACTTTGCTCATAAAGTCATATCCGGTTGTTCCCTGGATCGGCCAATTGAGCGGCATCTCTTCGTGGGGTTCTAGAATTTTTTCTACTCCCACATAGAGTTCAGGCGCATGTTCCCGGATGCGATTGAGATACTCTGCCGGATCGTATAGTCCATCAATATGGTCAATCCGCAATCCGGTAAACTGCCCCTCTTGAACCAGCCGCAAAATTAAATCATGGGTAGTGTCAAAAACATTTTGATCTTCCACCCGCAATGAAATTAAATCGTTGACGGTAAAGAATCGGCGATAGTTTAGCTCTTCGTTTCCCACCTTCCAGTAAGACAGGCGAAAAAACTGCTCTGATAGCAGATTGTCTAACAGGTTAAAGCTTTCTGGTTTGCCGCTCTCACCATTAAAAACTTCAACATTCTCTTCAATGAATTGCTTAACTTCTTGACTATCATTCCAGAGGTCCCACAACATGCTCTTGATGAAGGTAACCTGGTCATATCGTTCTCGACCGGCTTCACCCGAAGGGATGTATTTGAGGGCATAGAGAATGCCAAGAAATTTCACAAAATCTGGATGAGTTCTGCCCAATTTGTCCCGCAAGCGGCCTAAGTCATACATCAGCACATGGCTATAAGACTCAATCCGCAATGGGAAACTCATCGCGTAGTAGTTAATCGACAAACCGCTCTGCTGATACCGAACTTGCAGTTCGCCGCTCTCTAAACAATCGCCATAGAATTTGCCCAGAAAAGGAGCCAAAACTCGCCCCTTAATCCCACCATAGGGATGGTTCCAATCGATATCAAAAAAGTCGCGGTATTGCGAGTCTGGCCCATTTTCTAAAACATCGACCAGCATGTGATTTTGGCTATCAAATGCCATATGGTTGGGCACAATATCTTGCAACCAACCTAAATTAGACTTCCGCAAGTCCTGTCGTAATGCCTCAAATCCTGCCTGTCCCCCCAGTTCAGGGTTAATTTGCAGCGGATCAACTACATCATATCCATGCGAACTGCCTTGACGAGCGGTGAAAATAGGAGAGGCATACAAGTCAGAGATTCCTAATTCAACCAGATAAGGAACGATCGCTTGAGCGGATTTGAAGTCGAAAGCAGCAGTAAACTGAATTCGGTAGGTGGCTAAGGGAATTTGCATCATGGCAGGGCGTAGACTTCCTCTAGAGGGTGGGACACATTCGGGGCTGGCAGTCCGATCTTTCTAGCCGGGTCTTCAAAGGAACTCAGGATGGATCACACAGGGATATAGTCAGAAATGCAATGACGGTATTTTTTCTTCAGATCTTGAATTAAAAACCTTAAAGATGCACTTCTCATTGTGTAAGATATCTCAAGATTA
>DATNOY010000313.1:0-10960 GCA_036703495.1 Coleofasciculaceae cyanobacterium | reverse complement strand
TCGTCGCTTTGATAATCAAGCCGTTGAATTGTTCCTCAAATGTGCGGCACTCAATCGCATGATCCAATTGGGCAAGCCTGATAGCTACAAAGTAGAAAACTAGTTTCGCAGGAGAGGAGGGAGAAGCCTTCTCGAATCATTGATGCAACAACGCCAGGGGAAGCTGTTTAGCTTCTGGATTAATACGAAACAGCTCTTAGAGTAGAGCAAGTTGAGTAATTCTCACTCCCATCCAACATTTGCAAGCTTTTGTCCTGTACTTATAGCAATTTTCAACTGAGTCAAGTCCAGATGATTTTTTGAAAGCCTCGCTCCGCGAGGCTTTCAAAAAATCATCTGGTTTTAGTCAAGTGCGAACCGCTATAGAAGCGTGGATTTAATAGAATCTAGGACTGGCGTGCAGGGGCAGTGCCCCTACTTGGGGGCGTTCGCGTTGCCCTAGAAAAGCCCCCCAAACCCCCATTGAATTAAATTTGCGATGCTCAGAAAAATTGATGGCTTTGACGGTAAACAACCCGTTTGCCAAATGCTCAGTCCTCAAACTCATATTTGTCTACATTGCGGCTCTGTACGATGCAGAGATGAGAATACAGCGTGGAACTCTAAAGCAGGGATTGAGATGGACTGGAGTTCGGACAAGTCGGCTGGCTGAAGCAGAAACCCTGTGGACAGAAGCCCCAGGGAAGATGTCAGAATTGCGATGTTATTGTCGGATGCAAGGAGAACTCCCATGACAACCCACTCTAAAACTCACCAGTATTCCGTTGAGGTGAGATGGATCGGAAATACAGGACAGGGAACCGCTAACTACCGGGTCTACGATCGCGCCCATGAAATCTCCGTTGCCGGAAAACCTATCATTCCTGGTTCTGCTGATCCTGCCTTTCGGGGTGATCCAACCCGGTACAACCCAGAGGAGTTACTGGTGTCCTCAATATCTACCTGTCATATGCTTTGGTATCTTCACCTGTGCGCCGATGCCAAGATTATAGTGACTGCATATCTGGATCATGCCATTGGTTTCATGACTGAGACTAAGGAAGGGGGCGGCCAATTCACTGAAGTTATCCTTAAACCTGTGATCACCATCACAGCAGGCAGCGATGCAGCCCAGGCAGAACAATTGCACGAAACAGCCCATCATCTGTGTTTCATTGCCAACTCAGTGAATTTTCCAGTCCGTTGTCAACCGCTATTGCAAGTTGAACATTAACTTTCCTTTCGGATGGCGTTTCCCTAGTTCTTCTCGATTCCTCCCTAGAGTAAAAGTCAAAGAGTGATTGAGCCATCCAAACTCGGTCTAGACCGCTCCTGGTTTTCTTCTTGATGGCTCAATCATCCCTCTTGGATAGCGCTACACATCCAGATGAGGACAAGGGCGTGGGAAAACTGCATCCCGTCTCATTTTGATGAGTCAGCCATTGCCCTATCTTTAACAGCCGCTGATTTTTCTAAACCTTGCATCACCCTAAAACCTCCAATGCTGAACTCAACAACCTCCCAAGCCACGGAATCGAGCAATCTATCCGCCACCGTTTTTCGACCCCAGGACGGTAAAATTTTTGACTTTTTAGGTAACACCTTGACTTTCAAATCAAGCGATCGCCAAGACTGGCGGTTTTTTGAAGCGATCGGCTCGGCCGGTGCCCGCACACCGCTGCATACCCATCCCTGGGATGAAGGATTTTACATCTTAGCTGGCGAAATTGACATCTACATTGAAGACCAGCGGGTATCGGCTGGCCCGGGCTGCTGCATCCAGATCCCTGCCGGAACCGCCCATGGCTCTCAGATCCGATCGCCCCACGTTAAGCTACTCAACTGGGTATCCGACATCAGCGCTGAACAGTTCATCCAAGAGATGGCTCAGCAGTCCGACCCACTGGCAATGCTGGCGATTCGCCAAAAGTATCAGGTTCTCTCGGTCGCGCCTGAAGCCATTGATCCCTCCCGACCCTTCAGCGTTTTCCAACCCCATCAAGGTCAGGTTTTTTCGGTGCTGGGAGACACCCTCACCTGCAAATCGAGCAGCAGTCATACTCAAGGCTGGCGATTCTTTGAACTAGTTGGGGCTGCTGGCAGCGGCGCACCGCTGCATACGCATCCCTGGGATGCCGGGCTGTACCTCTTGGCAGGCGAAATTGAAGTACAGCTCCAGGATCACACGGTGCAGGCCACCCCAGGCTACTGCATCCAAATACCAGCCGGAACCGTTCACACCGTTCAGATTCGCTCGCCTCAAGCTAAACTTCTGGCTTGGAGTTCTGACACCCGAGCCGAGCAGTGCTTTGCAGAATTGGATCAAGCGGCACCAGCGCATCCAGATCAAGCCATCGCTATTCGGCAGAAGCACCGGATTGCCCCCGTCCAGATTGCGGTCAAGTAACGGGGGAGGCGCTTACTGCTGGTCTATTGCCGCAGCAGGCGCAATCCGTTCAGCGTCACCAGCAGCGTTGAGCCTTCATGCCCAATCACACCCGTTGGCATATTGATTCCACCCACAAAATTGCTGATCAAAAGTAATCCAATTACACCCAGAGCAAAGACTATATTTTGCTTGACAATACCTTGCGATCGCCGCCCCAAGCCCAACGCCTGTTCTAGCTTCTCTAGCCGATCGGCCATCAGCACAACGTCTGCCGTTTCCAGCGCCACATCACTGCCAGCACCGCCCATCGCAATCCCAACCGAAGCTTGGGCTAAAGCTGGCGCGTCGTTAATGCCATCCCCCACCATAGCCACATAGTGGTATCGATGTTGTAGCTGTTGAATTACCTGCACCTTATCTTCAGGAAGTAAATCAGCATAAACCTGATCAATGCCAATCTCTTGAGCAATTCGCTGGGCTGCTCGCTCATTATCCCCCGTCAGCATCACAATCTGCTCAACCCCTAGTCGCTTGAGGCGCTGGATTAAAGCCGCCGCACTCGATCGCACCGTATCCGCTACTGCAATTAGCCCCAGAATTTTTTGATTGCGGGCTACCCAGATCACCGTCTGTCCTTCCGACTCCAGCCGATCGCTCCACTGCATCCAGTCGGTGGGCAGTTCCGCCACCTGCTGCTGCACAAAGGCCGCTTTGCCCACCACCACAACTTGCTGATCCAGCATTCCCACAATTCCCCGTCCTGTTTGAGCCTGAACCTGGCTAACCGGATGCATCGCACTGCTGCCCTGCGCCTCTTGCCAAGCTTTAACGATCGCCTGACCCATCGGATGTTCTGAGTAAACCTCTAGCGCCGCCGCTGTGGCCAGCACCGTTTGTTCGGTCTGGTCAGGAGCCGCAATGATGCGATGGACGCGCAGTTGCCCTGTGGTTAACGTGCCGGTTTTATCAAAAGCGATCGCCTTCACCTGTCCCATCATTTCTAGCTGAGAGCCGCCCTTAAACAAAATGCCCTGTCTGGCTCCTTGGGCAATCCCAGAGAGCAACGTTGGCATAATCGCCGCCATCAAGGCGCAGGGCGACGCCACCACCAGAAAAATTAAAGCCCGATAGATGGTGGTTTCCCAAGTCCAGCCCCAGAGAAACGGCGGTAATGTGGCCAGCAAGCATCCGGCCACAATAATCAAACGGGCATAGCTGCGTTCAAACCGTTCAATGAACTGTTGAGAGGGAGGAGCTTCTGTTTGGGCTTGTTCTACCAACCGGATCACCCGCTGAATCAGGCTGCTTTCTGGAGATTTATGCACCTGTAAAGTCAATGCCCCCTGTCCGTTCAGCGTTCCAGCAAACACTTCATCGCCTATTGATTTTTCAGCCGGAATTGATTCTCCAGTAATCGAAGCTTCATTCAGCGTGCTAGAGCCTTGAATAATCTTGCTATCCGTCGGGATATACTCACCGGGTCTGACCACAAGCCGATCGCCAATCTGCAGTTGCGAAATCGGCACCTGCTGTTCCTGTCCCTGCACAATTCTCCGGGCGCTATCAGGGGCTAAACTCATCAAGTTACGAATGTTGCGATCGGTGCGCTGCATCGCCAAATGTTCTAACGCGCCGCTCACCGAGAAGATCAAGATGAGAACCGCACCATCTACCAGTAGCGAATACTCCTGTCGCCAGAATCCCAGACCTGCGGCTCCCAGGGCCGCCACAATCATCAGCAGATCCACATCAAATTCCCGTTCTTGCCACAGCGTTAGAATTCCCTCCCGAGCACTCTCATAGCCGCCAATTCCATAGGCTGCGATTAACAGCCACACCCCTAAGCCAATCCATTCCAAATGCAGAGAAAACCAACCCAAACTCAGGAGCACAGCACAGGCTAAGGCTGCCAGTAGATCTGGATTCTGCCGCATAAGCAGGCGGAGGTTTTTTGAGGTCGGCAAGGCGATCGTGAACATGACATAAACCTGACTAAATTCCATCACCTCCCTAGCCTAAACCTTGACATTGATGTTAATGTCAAGGTTAAACTCAGCGGCTTGGAGCAAAAGCTCAATATGGCACCTCTAACCATTAAGGAGCTGACGGAAACAGTTGGCGGAGTCACCCCTCGCATGGTGCGCCATTATCATCAGTTAGGACTCCTGCCTCAGGCCCAGCGATCGCCAGGCAACTACCGGCTGTATACCGAGCAGGATGTGCAGCGCTTACGTCGGATTGTTGCCCTCAAGCAGCAGGGCTTCCAGCTCTCGCATATTCAGCAGGTGCTCGAAACCCAAAGTTTAGACAGCCCAGCAGTCGATGATGCGCCCGATTCCACTGATGCCCTCACCGCCCAATTGCAGCGGCAATATCAAACCGTGATTCAACAGTTGGTGCGGCTGCGCCATACGGCCGCAGCCCTAGAAGGATTGCTGGGACGCGATCGCCACTGTCAGCTGGTTCAGGCGGAAGCCTTAGCCCAACTGCGGCTATTTGAAGCCGAAACTCAGGCAGAACAGGGAGGCAGCGAAGCCCTCTGGCACAATTTGGATGCTGCCGCTTCTCACCATCCAGAAAACTTTCAAGACGCTTTACAGCGGCTCCTGCCCGATTTATCCGATCGCTCCGAAATTGAAATTGATCTCCTGACCCAACTGGTACTCTCCTGTGGAGATGTCAGCCTGGTTCCCTTTATCCAAATCAGCCAGAATGCCATCAAAGCCGCTAGAGAGTCCTTGACAGCCGGTTGCCCAATCGTTTGCGATGTGCCGATTGTGGCTGCTGCGCTCGATCAAACTCGCTTAGCCCATCTGGGTTGCTCGGTCAGCCCGTTGATCCATAATCCCCACATTCATTCTGCGGCTGAAGCAGAACAAAGTTGCTGGCAAGCGCCACTGCCACCGCTACCCGCAGGCTGTATTGTCGTCGTGGGCTATGCGCCTTCGGTACTGTTGAAAGTCTGTGAAGCGATCGAATCTCAGCAGGCACAGCCCGCTTTAGTGATTGGCATGCCTGTTGGCTTTAGCCATGCACCAGCGGCAAAACGGCGATTGATGAAGTTAGCAGGTCATCCATCCCTCTTCGAAAGTAACGCGAGCAGCCTTAAACCGTCTATGGCAGGGGTCACAACTGAATGTGTGACAACCGAAGGAACCTTGGGCGGTGGATTACTGGCGGCTGTCGCCTTAAATGCCTTGGCCCAATCGCTGATCGAAAAGCCAGACTGCCACTGCTATTTGTCTAAACGCTCTGCGGCCACAGCCTCCCCCGCCTTTTGTCGGTAGAACTTTCTCGAAGGAACGTGAATTTAATAAAACCCAAAACTTAATTTTTGAAAGCGCGGCATTGCCGCGCTTTCAAAAATTAAAGGTTCAGTTTTAATGAATTCGTGATCCTAAGCAGCGGATCAGGTGCTCATCTATCGCTGTTCTCAATTGCGTGCCGTACAAAATATTTCTTGAAAGCCTTTCTGGTTTTAGTCGAACGCGAAGCTCTGTACCTGAAGCTCTGTATCTAAGGAGGGAGGAATCATTAGATTTATCTCTGTAAAATTTTTAATCTAGCTCCCATACCACGGCAGGATATGATAACCCTTGGCTAAAATTAGATCTAAAAGTTAGGTGAAATCTCTGAGAGGCGTCCAAGTTGGAGCAAAGGTTAGGATTTTACAACCCGATTATGTAGCGGGTAAAACTGGCATAGTTCTTACTCAAGAAATCCTTTCAACTGGACAACCCAGCGATCGCTGGATTGTCCAGGTAGAACATGAGGATGGGGAACATGAGGATATTGTTCTATCTCTAACGCCCGACGATTTTCAAGTCATCGGTTAGGGTTCCTCTAAAGGAGGCTCAGCCCCAATTCCCAAGGCTTTTTTACTCTGCTTCAACTGCTTATAAAGCTTTTTAATTTCCTGGTAAGCCTGTTCCGGACTGATCTTACCGCCCGTCTCCAATCCGCAAAGGATAGTAATTCTTTGCGCAAACTCCTGAAGGTTTGCATTAAACACCAGGTTGGGAGCGGTAAAGTTACCCCGATAATTACTCCGAGGGTAGAGAAAGGCGTCTTTATCGGAGTTGTCTTTATTGGGATAATTAGGCTGATTCATCATGGGTAATTTATAGATGGATTGATAAGTGACTGAATCTGACATGATTTGACGTTTAGTCAGATTTTATAGCCCATCTTACACTACTCCAAATTTATTGGCGCTGAGCTGCAGCCACCCGACGACCGTCATTAATCTGTTCACTAGGATGGAGGATGACGTTCTCTCCAGCTTTCAAACCCTGCTGAATTTCGGCTGCCGTATCGCTGCGATGCCCAACTGCAACCGGCCGTCGCCTAGCTTTGCCATCCGCTACCACGAACGTACACCAGGCGGTCTCACAGCGAAATAGGGCGCTCAAAGGCACCTTTAACACCTGTGGGCTTGACCAAACCACAATTTGGACATCCACCCGGTAGGCATCTCCCAGAGTCATCGGTGAATTGATAAAGCTGCCAATCACATTCACCCGTTGTTCCTCAACGCCCAACGCAGAAACCTTCGTAAAAGCGGCCGGTTCGATCCGTTGCACGATGCCCGGCAGCGGTGGTCTATCGGGATTAGAAGTTACCCATATCGGATCACCAGGCTGCACTTTCTCGGCATCGGTAGACAGCAAATCCACGATTAATTCCAGATGGCTCGGATCTCCAACTTCCAGCAGGGGCGTCCCTTCGCTGATAAATTGGGCACTCCGTTGCAATACTTTCAAAACTTTGCCGTTAGCGGGCGATCGCATCTCCGTTCGGTTGGCTGCATCCTGAAGGCGGGCAAGTTCTGCTTCGGTGCTGGCAATGCGGGCATCATAGACCCGTAAGAGAAAATCTGGATCACTTTGTTGAGCCTGCAGTAATGCCAAAGTATCCCGGGCTGCCGCCACCTCTGAAGCTGCCGCCTGCGCCAGACGCATCAGCGCTGCTAGCTCCTCAGCTTGGGTTTGCTCATCGAGTGCAGCTTGTTCTCGCTGCTGTTGGGAAATTGCGCCACTGGCTTCTAGCTGTTGGGCCCGTTGGCGGTCACGCTGGGCTTGGGCGAGCGCAGCTTGGGCCTGGGCAATTCTGGCTTCTGCCTGCTGCTGATTGGCGATCGCCGCCGCAATTCGGTTTTTGGCCTGTGCCAACGCTGCAGCTTTGGGACGTTGGGTCGCTACCCCGGCGCGCTGGGCTCGCCACTCTGTCAGTTGTTCTACCGTCTGCTGCACGGCAGCGGTTTGAGGTAGCGCATCCATCCGAGCAACTATCATTCCGGCTTTAACCGAGTCCCCTTCGTTTAAGGTAATCCGATCGATATGACCATCGACCCCAGCAGCAATCACATACCGATCCTTTACCCGAGTTTTGCCCTCCGCAGCGATCGTCACCTGTAGCATTCCGCTTTCGACTCGTCCCAGGTCTACGGCAACGGGGTTGGGGCGTAGGACATTGACGGTCAACCATAGGACAATCAGGGCGATCGCGCCATAGATCAACACTTGTTTAGGAACTTTGGGCGGAAATCTGGGCAAAGGCTTGCGGACGGTTTGCCGGGACAACTCATCCGATGTTGGGTTGGGGGGTGGCTGCGGTGAGAGCAGTTTCATAACTTTACTCTGCAAACGTTTTATACAACTGATGAAAGGGAATAAGCTGAGTCGAATTGAGCGGAATCGGTCTAAAAAGCGGCAATCTACTCTCTTGTCTTTAAGACAGCAATTAGATCCAACCGATCGAGCTGATGACGGACAATCCAGCCCGACAGTATTGCAGTTAGGGTAATCACAACAAAGGCAAATCCATAGCTGGATCGCGTGATCACCAACGGGAGACGATACAGTTCTGAACTGTAGGCTGTGGAGATAAGCGCTGCAATGCCATAGCCCAACATAAAGCCGACAGGAATCGCTGCCAGGGTTAGGGCTGCCTGTTCTCCCAATAAAATCACCGCAATTTGCAAGCGAGAAAAGCCAATAATTCGCAGCGTTGCCAGTTCCCGACTGCGTTCTGAAAGGGCAATACGAGCCACGTTGTAAACCACACCAAACGCAATAATGCAGGCAAAGCTCACCTCAAATGCGGTGGCAATCCCCTGGCTGGCGGCAATGGTTTCCTGAAAGCGCTGAATCATCGCTTGGCGCAGTGCGACCCCCGCCACGGCAGGCGTTTGTTTCAGCTGAGTATAGAGAGGATCTAATTGCAGACTGTCCACGGCTAAAAAAGCGCCAGAAATTGTTTGTCCTTCTCGCAGCAGCCGATGCAGCGCCGCAATATCCATATAGGCAGAAACCCCTAGCAATTCATCCACCACACCCACCAGCGGCACTTGGCGAATAGGGCGATCGCTCTCTAACACTTCCACAGTCAGCTGCTCCCCCGGCGTGATCCCGAGCATCTCTGCCAAGGTTTGGGTCAGCAAAATCCCGTCTGGGGGCAGACGCACAGGCTGGAGTTGGCGATTGAGTAGCGATCGCAATTCGCCCCCTGGCTCTAGCCCCATAATCGCGACCTTATGGGTGTGGTGTTCAAACCGGAGACGGGCAGCCACGCTACGGAACGGCTCGCTGTACAGCACTCCTGGCAAATGGGGGATATCATAGCGCACCCGAGCTGGGCGGGGTTCATTAAAAACAATCGTCACATCATCCCGCTGCACGCGGTGAAACTGCACATCAATTAAGTAGTTGAGCACATCGCTCCGGTAGCGACCCGAAACCAGGATGGCAACCGCCAGCCCCATGCCCAGAATCGACAACAGGGCTTGGATCGGCTTGCGTTCCAAATTGCGAAAAATAATTCGGCCGACAGGAGACAGCCAAGCCTGCAATCCCAGATGCTCCATCAACGTAGCGTGAAAGTGAGCGGGAGGTTCTGGGCGCATCGCCTCCGCAGGTGGTAACGACACGGCTCGTCCAACCGCACTAAAAGCGCCTAAGAGGGCCGCACTGCCACTAATTGCAATAGCGCTGAGCAGCATGCCAGGACTGACTTGATAGCGCAGCACTGGAAATTGGTAAAAGTGCGCATAGAGTCCCGTCAAAGCTTTGCCCAGCCAAAGCCCCAATCCAGTCCCCAGCAAAGCTCCCAGACAGACGATCGCCAGCACAAACTTCAAGAAATGCAGGCCGATCGCCCCATTGCCATAGCCAAAAGCTTTGAGCACCGCAATTTGATCGCGCTGGGTACTGATTAAACGATTCAACAAAATATTCAGCAGAAATGCGCTGATTCCCAAAAAAATAGTTGGAATAATGATGGACTGAGAACGCAGTTGAACAATTTCATCCGACAGAAATCGATGAGAGAGTTGCTCCGATCGCCCATAGGAGCCAAACCCGCCATAGGGTTCTAACAGCTGATCTAACCGAAACATCACCTCCGCCGCATTGGCATTGGCCGTCAGCGACAGCGCCACATCATTAAAGGCACCCTCCATACTAAAAGCGCTGCCTAAGGCTTTTCGTCCCATCCAGATCACCCCAAACCGTTGCCTGTCCGGGAAAATATCTCCTGGCCGAATTTCATAGACATATTCTGGCGACAGCGCCAAGCCCACAATCCGCAGCTGCTGCCAGCGTCCGTTGATCACAGCTCCCACAGCATCGCCTAACGCTAAGTGATTGGCTTGGGCAAAGGCATCACTCACCAACACCTCATCCGGTCGTCCGGGTTCAATGTAACGCCCCTGCCGAATGTAAAGGTCATTCAGCATCGAGGTTTGCTGTTCGGGGATTGAGATCAGGCGTCCCGTTACGGGTTCCTGCCGCTGGGGGACATCCAGCGTCACATCCTGAACGACCCTCGTCTGCACCTGCGCTACGCCCGGAATGGCTTCAATTTTTTGCGCCCAAAATTCCGGTGCCCGCTTCAGTGAGCCAAACACCTCAGCAAACCGATAGTGGCTGTAATAGGTTGCCTGGGAAAGCTGTAGCGATTCGTAGGCACTTTGCATAGCGACAAAACTGGCGATCCCGCAAGCAACAATCAGGGCGATCGCTAGCAGCTGCCCCCATAAACGCAGTAGGTCGCGCAACAGTTTTCGATCTAGCGCTTTCATCCCAAGAATTCCCTTGCGGAACTCTAGCCTCTAGCCTGACAATTAAGCGTGAGGAACTTGTGAGGAGAGCGGTTTCCAGCGCTGGACTGGGCTGGATACACTAGGCTAGACAGATGGCAAAGCAGCCCCGCCACACACCATTGGGATCTTGGTTCTAAAATTTTGGACTTGGCGATCTGCTGAAGCTACCAATCCAATTGAGCAGGCGATACTTTAGTATCGTTGCATTGAATCTGGGTAATTTCGCCACTGCGCATCATCACAACTCGATCGGCCATCGCAGCAATGCCAGCATTGTGCGTAATCACAACGGTGGTTGTCCCCAATTCCCGATTCACCTGTTCTAAAGCCTCCAGCACCAGCTTGCCCGTCGTGTAATCCAGTGCTCCAGTTGGTTCATCGCATAGTAATACCTCTGGTCGCTTGGCAATGGCGCGGGCGATCGCCACCCGCTGCTGCTCCCCACCCGATAGCTGTGCCGGAAAATGATGCAACCGATCGCCTAAGCTCAT
>DATNOY010000312.1:0-2562 GCA_036703495.1 Coleofasciculaceae cyanobacterium | reverse complement strand
CCCTACTGCTAATGTTGTTGCCAGTGGGGATGTGATTAAATTGCAAATCCCTAAGTACCTTGGCGTAATTAAAAACCAGATTTAAAACCCTGTGCCGCCCACGCAGCGGACGGCACAGGGTTTTAAATTTATGCTTAATTGTGCCTATCTGCTAAACGTATAAAAAAGGGGCGTTAGACCTGGTCATAACGCACCCTAATGTTCAAAAAAACGTTCAAAGAATTGACAGACTTCTAGACAGTCTCTTTAATGCGCTCTTCCAAAGGTGTGGCAACTTCAAACATTGAAGAGTAAAAGAAACCTGCCAGAATTCCGCCCACAATGGGTGCCAACCAAAATAGCCAGAGCTGTTCAACTAGCTCTGTACCCGCAAACAGCGCCACCCCGGTGCTCCGAGCTGGGTTAACGGAAGTGTTGGTAATTGGGATGCTGATCAGGTGAATCAAGGTCAAAGCCAGACCAATAGCAACCGGGGCAAAGCCTTGAGGAGCCCGGCGATCGGTGGCACCCAGGATAATCATCAAGAACATGAAGGTGAGGAGGACTTCGGCAATGAAGCAGGCAACTAGCGTATAGCCGCCGGGGGAGTGTGCGCCAAAGCCATTGGTGGCTAGCGGATTTGTTCCGGTTAAGGCAAAGCCTTCCCTACCGCTGGCAATCAAGAACAGAATACCGCCTGCCAGAATACCGCCTAGCACCTGAGCCACAATATAGGGAAGAAGTTCAGAGGAGGGGAAACGCTTGCCTGCCCATAGCCCAAAAGACACGGCTGGGTTGAGGTGGCAACCCGAAATGTGACCGATCGCAAAAGCCATTGTCAAAACCGTTAGACCAAAGGCCAGGGCTACGCCCAAAAAGCCCAGTCCATAAAAGTTGGCATCTTTGCCAGCGGTTGCGGCATAGGGAAAGCCAGCTGCCAACACTGCGCTACCGCAGCCGCCAAACACCAGCCAGAAGGTTCCTATGAATTCAGCAATGCATCGCTTTGTTAGGGGCATGTTTTATGAACTCCTTACTGTTCAAGTTAAAGTCAAGTGAAAAGTGACATCAGTGAACTTGAGATGACATTCAAAGCAGAAGGGTTATCTTAAACAGTTGCCTTAAACAACTGTTCTAAACTTTTGTTCCCAGTCGGTCTTGTGAGCAATCGGCGAATAAATTTACCGAAAGCTTCTGTGTTTCTACTGAAGTTCTAGAATTCTACCGCAGAGATTCGTTGACAAAACCTTAACAAAAGCCAAAGAGAATAAGGTGCAATACACTTGGGATAGAGATATCCAGAGTGACTCAAGGCACTATGAAAAAAATGATATCTTCAGCAGCTGTTTTTGAAAGTGTTGTGAATGTCTTTGAAGCTAAATTTTTGAAGCTAAATTATGGATTGATTTCCAAAGTTTTGTATAAAGCTGGGTAATCCACTTTAGCGTTATGCCGCTTGTCTACTGGGATGGTAGTAAGGACACGATAGTGTTGAATTTTTGCCCAAACTAGCGATTGTTTCAGAACTTCTAAAGTTGGATTAAGTTGGTGATTGGACTGGGCTAACTCCACTACTAAAATGCGGCATCCTGCCTGTTCCACAAGTGCCGTTCGCCGGATGCCTGCCACAAAGCTAGCCGCCACTTCCACCGCAAACGGGTAGAGTGTTCCCTGTTGATCCTGCGTTCGGGCACTACAGCGTCCTAGCAGCCATAGCCGCCTCTGCTGATCTAGATAGCCTGCATCTCCGGTGCGATGCCATATCTGCTCTCCAACGCGAAACTTGGTTTCGGCATTGCCGCGATCGTGTAAATATCCCGGCAAAACATGATCCCCGTTAACGACAATTTCTCCAGGCACTCCGGCTGGCAAGCTCAGCTGAATAAATGCTGCGTCTGTTAAAGGGGTGATGGCCTCGCCCCAGCGATCGGGCAAAATGCGCAGCTGAATGTCGGGTACGGGTTGCCCTACCAGCAGTCCGGCTCCCTGAGACATGTTTGCTACATCAGCCGGCTGGAGGGTGTTATAGGCAATATGGGCGATCGGCTCTGCCTCTGTAGAGCCATACACAGCACTGACTTGCGCTTGAGGAGCCAGCTTTTGCAATCGCTCTAGCAAAGCAGGAAACACAGGAGCCCCGCCGCTAAAGATTTTCTGGAAGCTAGGCAGATGCCAATTCTGGGATTCACAATAGTCTGCTAGCTGTGCCAGCAGGGCCGGAGAAGCAGCGGTGCTGTGGGGGGAGTGCGCTTGAATTTGCGCCATGAGTTTGGCAGCGTTGATCTGGACTGGAAACCGCAGATCAACATTGGGGATCAGCGTGGTGACGCCAGAGGCTAAATTTGCTAGTACAAAAATGGGCAGCGTTGCCAGATTCACTTCTCCAGGCTGTAAGTCCAGACTGTGGGAGAGCGATCGATGTTGGGCACGCAAAAAACCGTGGGTTCGCAGGGCTGCTTTCGGCTGCCCGGTGCTGCCGCTGGTAAACGTGAGCAGGGCCGGCGTGGATGCTGAACAGGGCGCTATTGCATCCACGGGAGGGAGTCCAAGGCTGGGCTGAGTCAGCGACCATCGCTTTGCCCC
>DATNOY010000311.1:0-3223 GCA_036703495.1 Coleofasciculaceae cyanobacterium | reverse complement strand
TTATGTAGCATCAACGAACCGTAATAACGCTCTTGGCATCATGCAACTGTCCGAGCATTCCCCAAACCTTCCTGAGGATGCAATTGTCTTTATCATCTATCAAGGAGGACACTCCTTCTCGTTCATTTGCTCATCAGAAGGCGATAATCCTCCTGTTCATATGTTTTTAGAGAGAGGTGACAGAGCTGAGATGATTTGGAACTATTCTCCGACTCTTGAAGAGTTTTGTCTCATGGTGATGAGGGGATGGGTAAAGTGAAGCCCTAAATTCGGATGGAGAATTGAAGAACTTAAGAATCTGTCAAGAGCTTGTTCTAACTTCAGAGGGTTGCTTTGCTTTGCAGAGTTTCTTAGTGTTGGTGCAACTGAATCCTTTGCTGCGGACGTTTGAACTTGCCATGTTTATGCCCCTCGACTTTCTGTTGCGGTTGCTGTCGAGCCTATTGGCGATCGCCTTACTGGGGGGCGGTGGCTATCTTTTCTATGCGTGGTACACAGGGGTGCTGCTGGCTAACGGTTGGTTGATCCTGAGCCTAGCGATGTTGCTGTGGTCTTTTTTGGGCTTTCTACCGATCTTGCTGCTGCATCGTCCTGGTAAAGATGAACCCAAGCCCAACCGCAGCAAACGGGTGCATCGTCTTGCTCGACCCGATGGTAGCGACATTCAAGTCGAATTTTACGGACCTGATAACGCCCCTACCCTGATCCTGACTCACGGTTGGGGACCTGATAGTACTGCCTGGTATTACGCGAAGCAGCAACTCACCAATCAGTTTCGCGTCATTGTTTGGGATCTCCCCGGTTTAGGCAAGTCTAAGAAGCCGCAGAATCGAGATTACTCTTTGGAGAAATACGCTCGTGATTTAGAAGCCGTCTTAAGGTTGGCAGGCGATCAGCCCGTCATTTTGGTCGGACACAGCATGGGAGCTATGATTCTGTTGACCTTCAGCCGTTTATTTCCAGAACATCTGGGGCGACGCGTGGCTGGTTTAGTCCTCGTAGATGGTACCTACACGAATCCCCTCAAAACCACTATTCTCAGCAAGGTATTGTTGGCATTACAAAAACCGTTGCTGGAACCGTTGCTTCATTTAGCGATCGCCCTTTCTCCCCTGTTGTGGCTTTCAAGCTGGCTCAGTTATTTTAATGGCTTAACGCTGTTAACCACTGAGATTTCTGGCTTCACAGGCAGAGAAACACGGGGACAACTTAATTTCTCTAGTCTAGTCGGCATCAAGGCATCACCCGGCGTTCTAGCCCGAGGGGTTTTGGCAATGTTTAAGTTCGATGAAACTGCGACGTTACCTAAAATCGCTGTTCCCTTACTGGTTGTGGTTGGTAAGTCTGACATTGCAACGCGACCCTTTGCCAGCGATCGCATGGTGAAGGCAGCACCTCAAGCAGAACTGGTTGTCCTATCTCCTGGAGGACATATGGCACTCATGGAACGCAACCAACAATTTACCGAAGTCATCCGAGCCTTTAGTTGTCGCGTGAAGAAATGAATGTCACAACGGCAGGACTTTGTGTTGGAGCGGTTTTACCTTCACGCTGCGATGAGAAAGCCGACGAGTAGAGATTACATCAGGAGCAGGGTGCTTTGTTGAGGGAAGCGATCGCTAGCTTACCGTCTTCAATTTGGTTATAAAATATCAGGAGATGAGCAAGCCTCCGTAGATCCGATTTGATGGAGAGGGGTGATCGCTCCAAAAGGAAGCATTCCTTCATCATGAAGTAAATCCTTGCGAGCTGTATGTTCGAGGTAAACCGAACAGGTCAGTAGTGCCGTACCGGGAAGGCGATCGCTAAGATCAAGTTATGTGTTACTGTTCCCCATCATCCACTCATTTCTGAGCGATGCCGCAGCCCTGCGAACTTTGCTATCGAGCGATGCCCGCTCTCACCGAACACCACCTGATTCCTCGTCAAAAGACGAAACGCAAGGGGCTTGACCCCAGTCCCACAATTCAAATTTGTTCTGCCTGCCACCGACAAATCCACACGCTCTACGACAACTCCCATCTGGCACTATACCTGAATACTCCAGAGAAGCTAAAGCAAGACCCACAGCTACAGAAATTCTTCGCCTGGGTTCACAAGCAAGACCCGAATAAGCGGGTGAAGATAGATCGAAAGCGTTGACTTTTGCCTCTGGTTGCTGCTTTGTTGAATCGAGCATGGGTCTATGCGATCGGCTCTGCGGAATTAAAGCCTATCTAGATGAGCATGGCATTTAGCCCTGTCTGCGAGAGGAGCAGTAAAAGAATTGGGCGATCGCTATCCTGGATAAGATTGAGCGGGAATTGAGCTAGTGGTATGGCGATCGGCGGTTGGCAGTGTAGGGCAGCCCGCGAGGAGTTATGTTTGGGATAGAAAATATCAAGGATGTGCCAGTTAGCTAATAATTTGCACGCTGGTTAAGTCCGAAAAGTGATCTGCGGTGGTTGAAGCAGACTGTTAAGCGATCGGAGAGAGTAGATGAATCAATCCAGCATTCACGGGGGTTGCCTGTGCGGAACGGTGACATTTGAGGTGAACCCACCCTTCCAGAAGATGGCGCATTGCCATTGCTCACGGTGTCGCAAAGGCACGGGTACAGGGCACGCCACCAATTTAACCGTTGAACCCAGCCAGTTCCGCTGGCTTTCAGGGGAGGAAGTCATCACTCGTTATGAGCTGCCCACGGCAAAGAGCTTCGGCAAATGGTTTTGCAGTCATTGCGGGTGCCCAGTTCCGCGTCTTACGCGCAGCGGTCAGATCATGGTGATTCCGGCCGGCTCGTTGGATACAGCCCCGCCTATCACTCCGACCGATCACATCTTCTGGGCATCCAGAGCGCCGTGGGGTTGTGCCAGCGGCGGGCTGCCAACCCATCCCGAGTATCCAGAGTCATGGTAGAGCAAGAACGTGCCTAACGCCATGAACCTTTAAGGGAGGAGGTAATAATGCGTATCTTGTTATCCACGATCGGCTCACGGGGCGATGTCCAACCACTGGTGGCGATCGCCTTAGCCTTGCAAGCCCAGGGTCAGGAGGTTCACCTGTGCGTGCCGCCCGACTTCCGCGACTGGATCGAGAGCTTGGGAATGCTCGTCACACCGATTGGACCCGAACTGCGTTCGACTGGGAAAGCCAACCCAACAGCTGCCCGACCCACACCCGAGCAGCGGCGGCAGATGATGGCAGACACCGTTGCCACCCAATTTGAAACGATCGCAGCGGC
>DATNOY010000310.1:0-4015 GCA_036703495.1 Coleofasciculaceae cyanobacterium | reverse complement strand
GCTCGATTGCGTTCTCAGATTGACCAAGCTTTTAGATACACCCCAAGATATTCCAATCCTGGCACCGCTCATCATTCGTGAAATCTACTATCGCCTTTTAATCAGTGAACAAGGTAAAGCGGTGCGCCAAATTGCTACATCCGGTAGCAATATGCAACGGATTGCTGAGGTAATAGAACGGCTCAAAGCGGATTTCGCAAAACCGTTGCGGGTTGAGGATCTGGCTGGACAAGCTCAGATGTCTGCGTCCTCGTTTCATCATCACTTCAAAGCGGTGACATCCATGAGTCCGCTGCAATATCAAAAGCAATTGAGACTCTTAGAAGCGCGTCGCCTCATGCTTGCCGAAAACTCCGATGCGTCTAATGCCGCCTATCAAGTGGGGTATGAGAGCACTTCACAGTTTAGCCGTGAGTATTCTCGGCTGTTTGGCGCGCCACCAATCCGGGATATCGCACAATTACTGCAATTGCCGCGCCGACAATGACCTATCTCCTTATGCCCCAAATGACGCACCTGTTTGCCTGGTGGTACCCCTTCCCCTCAAAACTGCCAGTCAAACAGCCTCATGCAACACCGTTTGCCATTGAACCCAGTGCTGATTTCTTTCTCCATCATGCCACCTGTGCCAGTTGAAGCTGTTGTCTGGTAGGAAGCGATCGCCCTACTCCAACTCTTTTCAGACTCACTTGCCAAACAACTCTGCTAAGTGAAAGGCTAATAATGCGGCAATCTGATGATCTTGAGCTTCGTCCACTTGACGGTTTCATCTATGGGTGAACCCGCCGTATGCCGTTCTCAAACTCGCAAAAATGCCTCGTCCAATTCAGCAATGGGTTCAAATGCTGATTTACACGCTAATTTGTCAGCGACGACATTTAATTCGTCTCTATACAACAATGGACACAACTGGACTCGAACCAGTGACCCCTACGATGTCAACGTAGTGCTCTAACCAACTGAGCTATGCGTCCGACAAGTTCTGAGAATAACACAAGTTTAGGGTCAGGTGCAAATCAAGATGAAAGTTATTTTCCTGACCCCATGCCGCCAATCGCAATTACGGATTAGACTGCTTGCTCCATTGAGCGATCGCCTCCTGTGCTTCTGCATAGCTAGGCGCATTCTGTGGGATTAACTCCGCCGCTTTAATTGCTAGGTCATAATTATTTTCCTGAGCCCGCTCATTAGCCAAAGCCAGGATTAACTGGCTCCATTGAGCGATCGCCTGTTGGGCCTGGGCATAAATTTGAGGATTGTCATTCGGCACCAGCTGAGCCGAGGCGATCGCGGCACTGTAATTATTTGCAGCAGTGGGCGTTGAGCTACCGTTTCTGCGATCGGCTCGCCCCTGCGCCATGTCTAGGATGACCCGACTCCAGCGATCGATATCCTGATGCGCTTCCTCAAACAAGGGTTGACCTAGCTTAATCTGGCGAGCTTTGGCAATGGCATCGGCAAAGTCGGAGGCTTGGTTTTCAGCAGAAGCATCTCTAGAACGGCTGAGAATGGTGCGAGCATCGCTCAGCAAGCCGCGGTTGGCTTGTTCCATCAAGCTCAAGTAGGTGGCATCTTGCTGCTCAGCAGGTAGGTCTTGCAGCTGCCGTTTGGCTTCCTCATACTGCCCCGACTGCAACGCAATTTGCACCGATCCTAAAGGCGATGCTGGGTTAATGGCCTCATTTGGTTTCACCGCCTGAGCCGATGCGGAAGCTGCCCCGGTAGGAACAGGAGCAGGCGGTTCTGTCAGCTTTTGCCAATTCCGTACCACTACAGACAGCAGCAAAATAGCAGCGATCGCTCCCCCCCAGACCATTAGCTTTTTCCAAAACTGAGCGTCCACAGCTAGCTCTAGTGGAGCAGATGCCTCTGCACGTTGCCATTCTGGCATCCTGCTGTCGGCAGCAGGGGAATGGGCTGAGGCATTGGTTTGCGGGACAACGGGCGGGCTGACTGGCAATAGGGTGGGCGGAATTGGCATCAGTCCCGTAGGCAAGGCAGGACTTGGAAAAGGAGCTGCTAGCGATCGCTCCAGCAAGGCGGTGGCATCCGTTCTAGAGCCAAAATCAGCCGTTGGCAGTCCTCCCGATGCGATGGCTCCGCTCAGCCGACTCTCCGCAGCTCCCAACGTTGCCGCTACGGGTTCTGGCAAAATTAGCTGATGCTTTTTCTCATTAGGAATGACGGCGAAGGGCTCTTGCCGAGGCCGCCAGTGGTGCTCGCTGAGTTCAGGCAGGCGATTGTCCAAGTCATGCGCCAGCTGTTCTACAGTCACACAGCCGCGATAGCGCAGCGCTTCAATCAGAGCGGCGGTGAAGAGTCCCTGACGCAGGGCTAACGTTTCATGAGAAAACTGATCGGGCTGGGCTGACAAAATGGCTGGAATCCCATATTCTTTGGCCAGCAAAACCGTCTGATCGCCCACGCCTTCACCGGCTAAAACACTCTGGCTGCGATTCACATCCAGGGTTAACAGCACATTGCTGGTGGGGGCAGCGGCAAACGTATTGAATAAAAACTCAATGGGAATGCCAGTGTTGGCGATCGCGTCAGGTTTGCCATCGGCAGGCATCAAATAATCTTTGCCCTCAAACCGCACTCCGTAGCCGCTAAAAAAGCACCAGAGAAAGTCTCCAGGCTGCAAGCGCTTCTGGCAAAGTTGGGTGATATAAGCTTGAATAATGTCGCGGCTGGGATAGGTTGCCGTATGTTCAATGGCCGGAGAAGTATCCGTCAGCAGCAGACAATGTTTGGAGGAAACCCCTGCTTCTTTGACCAGAAAATCGCGAAACAGCTGCGCATCTCGTTCGGCATAGGTGAGGGGTTGAAAATATCGATATTGATTAATGCCGATTGCGATCGCCCAATGATTTGTCATTTTCGGTGAACCCACAGTAAGGTGGCGCTACTCTGATTGGTCAAGTTAGTGATGAGTCAGCTTGGTGAAATGGGTCAGAGTATTCGATTAGAGTTCCCAGGCAAGCCGCTCAGGATCGTCAATTCAATTCACTAAAGGTTTAGGGGCGGAGCCTCCAAGCAGGGGCATTCTCCTGACAGCCAATGATGAATTGTACTGAATCCACGTCCGTTAGAACTTGCTGGTTAGAACTTGTTTTAAAGTTCAGACTCAAAATGAAAGCTCAGGATTTACAATCTGACGACCCAATTATATTTAACTCACCGCAAAACGGACGGCAGGAGAAAAACATGCGTACCTTGGCCGCTTTAAATACAGCTGCTGTTTTTTGGTTGACTACGATCGGGCTAGCTTTATGGCTTGGAGATGCAGCTTGGCGATCGCCAGCAGCTTGGGCTTACACCAGCGAATCGAATATAACCCTTCAGCAAGAGCCGAATGAGACCTATGAGGGACTGACTCGCAGGGCTGAATTAGCGGCCAGAGCGGCAGCGCAACGCAGCTTTGATAGCGATATTCTGATCACCACTGTTTCAGTCACCGTGTTAGGGGAAAGCGGGCGGGCAATTGTCCCGATTCTAGTTTTAGAAGTGAGCCGTACCGATTGGCGCAACCGCCCCGATCCTCAATACTGGGCAAAATACTTTCGGACTGCCCGCCCCCTGCTCGATCTGGAATCGCCTAACTCTGACCAGACTTCTCAGCCTACGGCTCAGCCTACGGTCATCACGCCTGCTCCTCCTGCCAGCCCCGCTTCGCCCGCTACTCCGCTACCCTAAGGTTGCCAATCTTCTATAAGCCACTCCTCATTTTTCAACTCAGCCGCTACTATAGAAAAGTTGTAAAGATTTCGGTATTCCTAGTCATGGCTGTCCCTAAGAAGAAAACCTCTAGCTCTAAGCGGGACAAGCGGAAGGCAACCTGGAAGCATAAAGCGGCTGTCGCAGCTCAAAAGGCGCTCTCCCTTGGTAAATCTGTCCTCACGAATCGCTCTACTGGCTTTGTCTATCCTCAAGCTGAGGAAGAAGAAGGGGAAGAATAAGCGATCGCTAGAGACACTACTAGAGATCAAGAGACATGGGAGTAAATTCGTCCTAC
>DATNOY010000309.1:0-4999 GCA_036703495.1 Coleofasciculaceae cyanobacterium | reverse complement strand
AAAGGTTGATTTGCGCCTGGTTGTGAACAGCTTTGAGCAACTCCCACATCACCCCTTCCAGCATCCCTAAGCCATAGTGTTCGAGATACTTAGGTAAATGCGTGTGATAGGACGCCACCAAAGGAACATTCAAGGATTTGGCATAGTACAGCCCTCCCAACCCCAGCACTGCCGGATTCACCAGATGAATTAAATCTGGCTTAAACTCCTCTAGCGCCTGCCGCATTGAGGGGCGCGGTAACGCCAGCTTCAACTCAGGATATAGCGGCAACGGAAACCCGGGCACCCCATGAATTGTTGCACCCTTGTATTCTCGTAATCCGCCATCGGGCGAAAAGACTAAGACCTGATCTCCCAGACGTTGGAGATGATCGACCGAATGGCTCAGCCGCGTGACGATGCCGTCAACCTTGGGCAAAAAAGTTTCGGTAAAGAGAGCGATTCGCATAGGGGGCAATGGACAAAAGGCAGTGAATAAACGGCAGGAACAAAGCCTTCGGGAAATCAGCCCTCAGATCATGACAGAAACTGGTGTCTAAAGACTTCGTCCGCATGAATTAAATTTTTCAGTCAAAGTGGCTAAATTACCGCAACAATGGCGAAACGGGCGATCGGCAAGCTTTAATTGACCGATCGCCCATCCCTGATTGCTTAACCTTTCCACTTCACTTTAGGCAAGATTTGCTGCTGATCAATCCGCTCTTTGTACTTAATGCTGAAGTTCAGCAGGGAGTCGAGCAGGGAATCAGACAGATAGTGCGGCTGCAAGCCCAGGCTAAGCAGGCTGGTATTTTTGGCATTAAAGTAATGCTCTTCTTTCTCAACCCTGGGATTTTCAATCGGGTTAATCTCTACACCCAAGCCCAGTGCATTGCCGGCTTTCTTCACCATCATCGCCAAATCGCCAACGCTAAACATTTCGGTGAACTGGTTGAACACACGAAACTCTCCAGCTTGCGCCGGGTTGGCAATCGCAATTTCCACGCACCGCACCGTATCGCGGATATCTAAGAAAGCACGGGTTTGTCCACCGGAGCCATACACCGTCAAGGGATGCCCAATGGCTGCCTGGATGCAGAAGCGGTTGAGCGCGGTGCCAAACACGCCATCATAGTCAAGACGGTTGATTAGCAATTCATCCATGCCCGTCTCTTCCGTCAAGACGCCGTAAACCACGCCTTGGTTCAGGTCAGTCGCCCGTAATCCCCAAATCTTGCAGGCAAAGTGGATATTGTGGGAATCGTGAACTTTGCTGAGGTGATAGAAGGAGCCAGGCTGCTTAGGATACGGCAACGTGTCCTTCCGCCCATTATGTTCAATGGTGATATAGCCTTCTTCAATGTCGATATTGGGGGTGCCATACTCGCCCATAGTGCCCAGCTTCACCAAATGGCAGTCGGGGAAATGTTCGTGCATGGCATAGAGCAGGTTCAGCGTGCCCACCACGTTATTAACCTGCGTCAAGACCGCATGTTCGCGATCGATCATGGAGAAAGGAGCCGATCGCTGCTCACCAAAATGCACCACAGCTTCTGGCTGAAACTGGAGCATCGCCGTTTTCAAGAAATCGTAATTGTTGATATCTCCAATGAACAGGTCAATGGTTTTGCCTGTCAGGTCTTTCCATCGCTGGATACGAGTTTGAATCGGGGCGATCGGAGTTAGCGTTTCTACACAGAGTTCCATATCCCAGTGCCGCCGCACCAGGTTATCTAAAATGCCAACCTCATACCCTTTGTTTGACAGGTAAAGTGCGGTTGCCCACCCGCAATAGCCATCGCCACCAATAACTAGGACTTTCATCGGAGTTCCGTCTGTGTACAGATTGCAGATACTCCGCTAAATCTACCATTCTTAGCGGCCTATTCAACCCTATAAATAAAACTCCCCCGGAATTAGTATCTAAGAGGGAATTTTTGCATATTAGAGTTTTGACCCAGATTACAGGTAGCGGTTTAGTTCCTAGAATTAAGGATCTGAGCCGCTAGGCACAGCCCGGATCGCGATCATAGTTAATTGGAACACTTGCCATCAGGATTGGATTGTCGGTGGTGGTGGCAGAGATAGCGCGATCGCGGAGTCCCCAGCTGACCTTCCATTTCCACAGCGGCATTGCTAGAAAAATGAGACAGCTATTTTCCTTAAATTTTCTGAATACAGCCTAACTTTCCTGTCTGTTCACAAGTTGCTCAATTTTATCTAAAAACTTCAAAATGACAGATCGAGGGCAATGTACCCCGCTTTGAATTTGCTGATTTCTCCACTCACGCAGCCTATAGGGCTTTGCGCTTGACTAAAACCAGAATATTATTTGAAAGCTTGGCGAAGTGGGGGTTTCAAATAATATTCTGTACTGCACGCAATTTTGTACTGTACACAATTCCATACTGCACGCAATTTAGAACAGCGATAATGCCTTGCTTTTTCACTACCCTAAGTTAAAAATCAGCAAAAAAGAATAAATTATGACTACAAAAAATCTTTACGTGTTTGGTGATAGCCTCTCTGACACAGGCAATTTTTTTACATTTACAGGAGGGCTTGTTCCTCCAAGTCCTCCTTACTTTAATGGGCGAGCCTCAAACGGACCCGTAGCAGTTGAGCAGTTGGCAACCCGCTTGGGCAGTAACTTCAGCTTGCAGCAGTCCAATAACTATGCGTTTATCGCTGCAACCACAGGACAGGGCAATTCTAACGAAGATGATGTGGGTGCAGATCTCCCTGGCTTATTGAATCAAATTGATGCTTTCAAAACTAAGGTGGGAACTGGCAAGGCAGACCCGAGAGGGCTTTATATTGTTTGGGCAGGCCCCAATGACTTCATAGATACCATTGCCGGATCACCCCTGCCGCAACCGACGGGCGGCACAACCTTTGCCGATCCGGCCGTGCTGCTTCAGCAGGCTGCCCTCAATATAAATCACTCTGTTTCAACCTTGAAAGGATTGGGCGCGAGAAACTTTGTTCTTCCGAACATGCTCAATCTGGGTCGTCTGCCAGGCAGTCAAAAATTTCCCGTAGAAGCAACAGCGATCAGCAAAGCCTTTAACGCAGCAGTTGCCCTAGAGTTAGACAATTTGCAGTTTAAAGTCACTCAAGTTGATCTATTTTCTGCCGGAGAAGCCGCTGCATCCAATCCTGGCAAGTTTGGTTTTACCAATGTTACTGACCCGTTGCTACTCGCACCTCCGGGATCTAATCCAGATCAATTTTTCTTTTGGGATTTGTACCATCCCACTACTAAAGGTCATGGGCTGCTCGCAGATACTATTTATCAAACCTTAAAAGGTAAGATTCCTCAACCTGCCTTTAACTCAATTGCCGGTACCAGCAATCGTGACTTTCTGGTGGGGACTTCAGCGAATGATGTCATTGACGGCTTGGAAGGAAACGATAGTCTGAGCGGTCTGCGGGGGAACGACAGAATTGAGGGTCGGCAAGGTAACGATAAACTGTTTGGAGTTCAGGGAGATGACACTCTCAGCGGTGGCGATGGTACTGATTTCCTGAATGGAGGTCAGGGTGATGATATTGCCTTTGGCGGAACCGGAAACGATCAGCTTTTAGGGCAGGTTGGCAACGATATTTTGGTTGGGGATGCTGGCAAAGATTTGATTCTCGGCGGTCAGGGCAATGACTACCTCCTGGGTGGAGAAGGACAAGATGCCCTGTGGGGGAATGAAGGACAGGACATTATTAATGGTGGAAGCGGTAAAGACCTACTCCTTGGCGGTTTGGGTAACGATCGCCTGGATGGAGGGGCAGATAGCGATCGCCTCAAGGGTGGGCTAGGAAATGATCAGTTTGTCTATCGTCCTGGCAGCGGCAGTGACGTGATTCTTGATTTTCAGAAGGGGGCAGACAAGATTGACCTGACCAGCTTCCGCTTCAAGAGTTTTTCCAACTTTACGTCCAGCGTTACGTTGAATGGTTCCATCATTAACTTTGGTAATAGTAATACGCTGAAAGTCAATCAAGTTAATGTATCAACCTTGTCTGAGTCTGATTTTATCTTTGCGTGAATTCACCCTCAGATTTCAGAGTGCGCTTAAGACTCTACGGCTCGCCTGTGTTGAATGTAACCCGCTATGTTGAGTCGTTCGCATCAGGTGCGAGTGTGCCGTAGCGCACTACTTCCCTGCCCTGCATCCCCTCAATCTGCATTGGCATGCTCAGGCGATCGCTTCACTCATCGCCTTCACTCTTTTCATATGGGTCAGGTCGCCCAGTAATCTAGGAGTTGAGCAGTATAGATTGCGTGAAATATAGATCATGTTCTGAAAGCTTCACCCCACAAGGCTTTCAGAACATAATCTGGTTTTATTGGATATCAAGATGCTGGGTCAATTTGAAAAAATATCCAATTAAATAGAGTGAACCACAGAGAACAGTCGTAGCCCCATTGGATTTTGTCTGCTGGGCAGCCGCTAGCCCTGCCATCACATCAGGATAGATTTTGCAATGCTGTAGCTCAGGGCAAGCTTGCCGAGCCAAGGCTGCTAACACTTCCAGATCCACTGGAATATGCTCAGGTACGGGGACTAGATAGACAAAATCACCCGGACGTAAGAGGGCTTGAAACACCTCGGCATGATCTTTATTCGCAATCATGCCGATCACCCAATGAATCGGTGCTGCAATAGATTCGTGATCAAGATACGCGCGTAAAGCAGCGGCTCCTGCTGGATTGTGGGCCCCATCAATCAGAATTTTTTGTCCCTGCCAGTCCTGCCATTGCAGTCGCCCAGCCCAGCGGGTCTTAGACATCCCTGATCTGATCGCTTGATCGCTAATCTGCCAGCCTTGCTGCTGAAGCAGTTGCAGTGTGGCGATCGCCAAGGCTGAGTTTGTGAGTTGATGGATGCCCAGCAGCGATAGCGGATACCGAAAGACTTGATTTCTCACCGCCTCATCAGCCGTTACGTCCGTTGCTGCTGTTGTCTCCCTGCTGCCGTCGGCGGCTGTCCCGCAATATTAGGCCCAGCCGTCGCCCAAATCC
>DATNOY010000308.1:0-5328 GCA_036703495.1 Coleofasciculaceae cyanobacterium | reverse complement strand
CTCCGAGGTTTGTGTATTTAGCATTCTTGCTTTTACTTCTACTGTGAACACATGCAGACCTATTAATCAAAAGCACTGACCATGTTGAACGTTGATAACAAAGTTGTAGTCATGACTGGCGCGAGCAGTGGGATTGGTGAAGCAACCGCTCGATTGTTGGCTGAAAATGGCGCAAAAGTCGTTTTGGGAGCGCGGCGGACGGAGAAGCTCGGCAAGATTGCTCAGGAAATTCGGGATCAGGGTAACACTGCGGAATTTAAAGCTGTGGATGTTACGAATCGCGAGGATGTGAAAGCGTTCATTCACTTTGCAAAGGATAAATTTGGTCGCGTGGATGTGATTTTTAACAATGCCGGCGTGATGCTGCTGTCTCCCTTGAACGCCTTGAAAGTCGAGGAATGGGACACCATGATTAACGTCAACATCCACGGCGTATTGAATGGCATTGCTGCAGGACTGCCGATCATGGAAGCGCAAGGCGGTGGACAATTTATTAATACGGCGTCGATCGCCGCACACATGGTCGGCCCCACCAGCGCCGTCTATTCCGCCACAAAATATGCGGTGTGGGCAATCTCTGATGGGCTGCGTCAGGAATCAAAAAATATCCGCGTTACCCTCATCTCTCCGGGCGTAGTCGAAACTGAACTTGGCTCTGATATCACGGATGATGCCAGCAAAGGATTTTTAAAAGAACTGCGCAAGACTGCACTCATGCCAGAGGCGATCGCTAGAGCTGTTTTATATGCGATCGCTCAACCAGAGGATGTCGATGTCAATGAAATCATTGTTCGTCCGACCGCAAGTTCGTTCTAAAGCATTGCTCTAAAGCATTACAGATCTATCGCCCTCAGATCACGATTAGGAAAACAGCAAATGTCAGGAACGACTGAACAAAATACAGCGATCGGACTCTCTTACGGACTTGCGGCTCTCAGCCAGGGCGATCGCCTCGTTCCCTGGACATTCAAGCGCAGGCAATTGCGACCGACCGACATCACCGTGAAAATCCAGTTCTGCGGCATTTGCCATAGTGATCTGCACGCTATTCGAGGGTCGAGCCGCTTTCCGCTCGTGCCAGGGCATGAGATTGTGGGCGAGGTGACGGCGATCGGCACAGATGTCACAAAATTCCGAGTTGGTGATGCGGTGGCTGTGGGCACGATCGTCGATTCCTGCAGTCATTGCTCATCGTGCCAACGACAGTTAGAACAATATTGTCTGGAAGGGGTGACCACCACCTATGATGGCATCGACAGGCAGGATGGCAGCATCACGCGCGGCGGCTACTCCAATGACTATGTCGTCGATGCCCAGTTTGCCTACCATCTCCCTGCTGGTCTTGATCCGGCAAGCGTTGCACCGCTGCTCTGTGCGGGAGTGACCACTTGGTCACCCCTGCGCCAGTGGGATGTTGGGATCGGCAAGACGGTTGGGATTGTCGGCTTGGGCGGTCTGGGGCATATGGCGGTAAAATTCGCACATGCGCTGGGGGCTTATGTGGTGCTGTTTAGTACCTCTCCAGATAAGCTTGCCGATGCCAGAGCCCTGGGAGCAGATGAGGCAATCCTATCAACCGACGAAGCGCAAATGGCCAATCAAGCCTCTCGCTGCGATTTCATCCTTGATACTGTTTCATCCCGCCATCCCCTTAACCCCTATTTGCGATCGCTTAAACTCGACGGTACGCTCTGCTGTCTTGGCATTCCCGCCAATCTGGATTTCAGTCCCATTTTCCTGACGATAGGACGGCGACGGCTGGCGAGTTCAGGGGTGGCAGGTACGCTGGAAACGCAGGAGATGCTGGACTTCTGTAGTAAGCACCACCTCTCGGCTGATGTCGAAATTATCTCGGTTGTGGATATTGAGGATGGTTTTGAACGGCTCGATCGGGGAGAGGTGCGCTATCGTTTGGTGATTGACCTGTCTACGCTCAATGTACCCCTCCAGACCACTGTCCAAGCTTGAGCCAGGGGCTTAGGGCAAGTGGTTCTCTACCCTGCTTGTAGGGGCTAGCAGAATCTTATCCGTGATATCACCAGCAGCAATTTCCTGCCGCACCATCTCAGCCATTGGATCCCATTTAGGGATTTGCAATTTAATCACATCCCCACTGGCAACAACATTAGCGATAGGGGCGCAAGTCCTTGCGCCCCTACAGGGGTACACGATTTTCCTGCAGATCCCTTATCATCCGTCGTAGATTCAAACTAGGCTTTCCATTTTGTTTCATCTTCTAACTCAGCAAGAAGGCGAGCAGCGATCGCATCCTGCTCATCAGGAGGTAAAGTTTTCAGTTAGGCAATCACTCGTTCAAGCAATTCAGTCATTGGTAAGTTCCTCCTTAAAAGAAATACTAAGTTATTACTATTCACTGGTTGCTTGGCAAATTCTTAACTGGAGACGGGTATATTTATAAACCTGCTGCTGTTATCCAAGTATTTCTAAAATTCAGTTATGCAGAATTATACTTTGTTGATTAGTAGCATTGTTTTGATGTGCTTCAATAACGGTTCTTACTTGATCTTGAATTGTGCAGTCTTTTGCTTTATCCCGGTCGTAGTTCCCAAGAATTACTTCATCAAGAACTTGACATGCTTGGTTGATTGCTAATGTTAACTTTGTTTCATCCTATAGTCTATGGCGAACCTGCTCACAGTACTTTTCAACCTGATTAGAAGTCATTAGACGTGTGTCTCTTTTGGAAAGATGCTAGCCTGGACAAAAATGGGACACTTCTCTACTCTTGGAGTGTCTTCTGGCGTCACCCTACCCCACCCATGCATTCTGCCAATCTTGCACCCAGCTCGCTCTCTGCTGATCTGCCGCATTCCAATGTTCCGCATTTTCAAGAACAGGGACGCATTAATCCCGTATCTCCCAGCGATCGCCTGTCCGTCGAGGTCTACAGCACTGCTTTAGATTATTTGGTGATTGCCTGTGTGGATCTGGTTTTGACTCATCAAGACCAGGTGCTATTAACCCAGCGCGATCGCCCGCCTCGCGCCTCTTGGTGGATTGTGGGAGGTAGAATGGCTGCGGGTGAAGCTCCGGTGGCAGCAGTTCTGCGGAAAGCGGCCGAGGAAGCGCAGCTCAGTCTCACGCCTGATCGCTGTAGCTACATTGGGGTCTACTCGACTTGTTTTGCCAGTCGCCATCAGCCGCCCCAACAGCATGGGCTGCATAGCGTCAATTTGGTCTACCAGATTGAACTGACTGCTGCGGAGCAGGCCGCGATCGCCCTGGATCCAGAAGAATATAGCAGTTGGCAGTGGCTAGATCTGCAGCAAATTAGCCGCTTGCTAGATCCGCAGGAAGCAATGGATTTAGCCTTACTCAACGTCATGAAAGACTTGGAGCGGGTGCGATCGCTTCCATCTGTGGGATAACTGCAGATCCTGTGTTGCCATTTTGAACGCCCGCCCAGGTTGCAAAAAATGATCGGCCCTTTACGCTATAGAAAACCGCTATAAACTCAGATGTAAGTAAAAAGATTGTATGAGGGCGATCGCGACTCCATGCCCCTGTCTTCCGTCCGTCACTGGTTAGCCAAACTGTTCAGAAAAGTTCCTTTGCGGGCCGTTCTGATCCTGCCTTTCGTGCTGCAAATTATTCTGGTAGTGGGGCTAACGGGCTACCTCTCCTACCTGAACGGGCAAGATGCGGTTCGGGATCTGGTCGAGCAATTGGAGCAGCAGGTAGGCGATCGCGTGGTTCAAAAACTAGAAGCCTACCTACAAACGCCCCAGCTGGTGACGCAAATTAATGCAGATGCGATTAACCTGGGTTGGCTAGATTTGGAAGACCTGCCAACGCTAGAGCGCCATATTCAGTCTCAGTTTTGGCAATTCAACGATCTGCAAGCCAGCATTCGCTATGCGGAACAGCGCCAAGCCAATCCGTCATCCTGCCCTAGCTTGCCGCCCAGTAAACTGACCTACATTGCTCTGGCTAGCCAAAGCGGCAACTACATTGACTTGGGCTACAACCCAGAAGGCAAACTGGAAACCGTGGTACGTGACCACCAGGGAGATGCTAAAGCCCGCCTGTGGCGCGTCAATCCTTGGGGAAGACGGGAGGAGTTTGTCAAAATCGTTCCGAACTATGATGCTCGGGTGCGTCCCTGGTATCAGCGAGCTGCCCAAACGGGGACTGTGGTCTGGGTCGATCCGTACCTTCAGCTTCCCTATCAAGATTGGATTATCTCAGTCGATCGCCCCATCTATAACCCGCAAGGAAACCTGATCGGCGTTGCCGATGCGACCCTCAGCCTATCGGGAATTAGCGAATTTTTGAGCCGCCTCACGGTTGGTAAAACGGGGCAAGTTTTTATTGTGCAGCCTAATGGCAAAAATCAAGATGGCTCAGCGGCCAAAGATGCCAACGGGTTGCCGATCGCCCAACTGATTGGCACCTCTACGGGCAAAAAAAACTGCGGAGCTGATAGCCAAGATCTCAATGTCCTGCAAAGCCAGAATCCGCTGACCCGCGATACTGCTCTGCATCTCCAAAAAATCTTTGGTAGCTTCAGCCACATTAATCGCGTCAGCAGTCAGCAAGTGCCCGATTTGTGGATTGACGGTGAACGTCAGTTCGTCAAGATCTTTTCCTTTCCGGGTGAACTGCGCGACCAATTTCCTGGGTTGAATTGGCTGGTGGTGGTGGTGATCCCGCAAGCCGACTTTATGGAGCAGATTAACCAAAACACCCGCATCACCATTTGGCTTTGCCTGCTGGCGCTGGGAGTAGCGATCCTCATTGGGACGACTATCAACCGCTGGATTACCCGCTCTATTCACCAATTGAGCCGCGCTGCCGAAGCCCTGGCCCAGGGCGACTGGGATCGTCAGATTGCCATCCGCACCCCGGACGAACTGGGCAAGCTGAGCAATGCCTTTAACCACATGCGGCAGGAGCTGAAGCAATCGCAGCAGCAGCTGCAAGAATATTCCTATGGGCTGGAACAAAAAAATGAACAGCTCAGAACTCTGGAATCAGAACTGCGCCGACAGTTGAATCTGTTTTTGCATGCGGTTTCCCATGACTTGCGGAATCCCGTCATTGGCACTTCGATTGTCCTCAATAACCTCAAAACTCAGTCGGGAGAGGATTTGCTCTTGTCTCGTAAAGTTCTCGATCGGATGATTGAAGGCAATCAACGCCAGCTCGACTTGATCAACTCGTTGATTGATACCCATGCTACCGAGATGTGGGGGCTGGCCATTCGGACTCAGCCGGCTGAACTGAGCCAAATTGTGGCAGGGGCGGCCTTTAGCTTCAAACCAGGTCATGGGCTGCTCTCGGCCGCTGCGCACCCAGCGTCCCTGG
>DATNOY010000307.1:0-2714 GCA_036703495.1 Coleofasciculaceae cyanobacterium | reverse complement strand
AAGTCGATCGCGATTATCAGAAATTGGTAGATGCATTAGCTGAGATTGCCCCTGTAGTCAGCAATTTCTTTGATGGATCGCGAAGTGTCCTGGTGATGGATGCTGACCCAGAAGTTCGCCGTAACCGTCTGAATCTACTGGGCTTACTGCGGAATCATGCCCGGGTATTGGCAGATTTTGGGGCGATCGTCAAAGGATAGCGTTTGAACTATTCTCTGGTTTGAACTATTCTCTGGTTTGAACTATTCTCTGTCATCTGAACCCTGAGAGACGCCAATCAGCAGCTTTACGTTCGCAGCTTTACGTTCAAAGAGGGGGGTGCAATTGCACCCCCCTCTAAATCATTTAACTTGTTGAAGGAATCGAAGTGGTCTAGATCTGGGGTACAGAGTCTTCTACCAGCGTCATGCCGCCAACAAACTCCTCGCCGTAGCCTTCTTCGCCATGTTCGCTGACATCCAAGCCCTGATCTTCCACCGAAGGCTTAACTCGCAGCTCCATAAACAGAGCTAAGAACTTAAGAATCAGGAATGTCCCAAGTCCCGCGAAAATGTAGGTCACAGCAACACCCAAGAACTGGTTCCACAGCTGAACCGGGTTGCCGTACAACAGACCGTCAAACCCAGCTGCGTTGACTGCTTTAGTACAAAAGATACCCGTTAGCAGAGCACCAATTGTTCCGCCTACTCCATGAATTGGGTAGGTATCCAGAGAGTCGTCAAACTGAAGTTTTGCCCGCAGGCTAACTGCAAAGAAGCACACCACAGCGGTAATGGAACCGACAAGAATCGCGCCAATGGGGGTGACAAAACCTGCTGCAGGCGTGATGCCCACCAATCCTGCCAAAAATCCGCTGGCAATGCCGATCGCCGTTGGCTTGCCCCGCAACACCCATTCCACGATTAACCAAGTCAACCCAGCTGCGGCTGGTGCAATTGCCGTAGCTACAAAAGCCACAGTTGCTAGAGAGCCACCGGCTGCCAAAGCACTGCCAGCATTGAAGCCAAACCAGCCAAACCACAGCATACCAATGCCCAACAGAACAAACGGCACATTGTGAGGAATGGTGGGCTGAGCCGGATAGCTCTTACGAGCGCCCAATACCCAAACCGCTACTAGAGCAGAAACACCAGAGCTAATGTGAACGACAGTTCCACCGGCAAAGTCCAAGGCACCGATATTGACCCCAATGAAGCCTTTACCCCAAACCCAGTGAGCCAATGGAGAGTAGATTAGTGTAGACCAGAGCAAGACAAACCAGAAGTACGCCTTGAAGCTCATCCGCTCAACAATCGCCCCAGAAATCAAGGCAGGTGTGATGATGGCAAACATCATCTGATAGATCATGAACACCTGGTGCGGAATCGTGGGAGCGTAGCCAATTGGGTCAGGTGCATCTGCAGCGACGCCATTCAAAAAGAGCCAGCTGAGGCTACCTATGATGGGATTAGCGGTAAACGCAGGGGTTGCACCCGGCGTTAGAGATGTAGGCGCAAAGGCGAGGCTGTAGCCCCACAGCACCCAAGTCACCCCTACAACTGCCATCAACACCAGACTCATCATCATGGTGTTGAGAACGTTGCGGGATTTCACCAGACCACCGTAGAAAAACGCCAGCCCCGGTGTCATGAACAAAACTAATGCTGAACAAATCAGCATGTATGCTGTATCACCCGAGTCAAGCGGGCTAGCATTCGCATTTTGCGCCCAAGCAGCGCCTGTTAGAGGAACGCTAAAGAAACACAGGGCAAGCAGTAGAGTCAGGAGAACTTTCTTCAACACAGGCATGATCCTTTAAGACGAGGCTGAAATTTTATTGTGATAAATATGACCATCCCCTAAGGGTTTCCTCTAGCTAATGTGATCATGAGTTAGAGGTCAGTAGATCAGCACAGAACTGCATCATTAAGGATTAAATCTTTTAGAGCAGGATATCGATGCAGGCAAGATTTATCAATTTCATAGCTTGAATGATTGCACCAATTCTGAAGGAATCATTTTGTATTTAAAACTACATTTGCTTCGGAAAATCGCATTTCTGAGTGTAAAGAAATTTTATATCTCCGGGCTGATGATGTTTTGGGCAAAGCAACCCATACAATGGCATCCCATGAAAACGCGTCTAAATGATTGCAATACAAACCTATTTCTGCTTCTAGAAAATGATTTTTAGAAAATGATTTTTGGCAAACCCTACACTTCATGGGAGGAAGTTAGGGAAGGTCTGGAGTGAAGTTGGTCTGCTTTAAAGTCTCTTTTCAAATCTCTGGCAAACCACACATTTTATGCAGCGAAATCAGGGAATCTCTAGGGTAAGATAGGTCTGCTTTAACAGAAAGAGCCAGGATTGAAGGATGCGTAGCGCATATGTCATCGGGTTAGGGCGATCGGGGATTGCAGCAGCGCATCTGCTCCATCGCGAAGGCTGGAAAGTTACCGCTAGTGACTCAGGTAAATCGGAGAATCTGCAATCCATCCAGCGACAGCTAGAAGCAGTTGACATAGCTGTGGAACTGGGATACCGCTTGCAACCCGACGCTAGCCGGATGGATCGGCTAGTTGTCAGTCCAGGGGTTCCCTGGGATTTGCCTGCTCTCGTCAAAGCTAGAGCCATGGGCATTGAGACAATCGGTGAGATGGAATTGGCCTGGCGATCGCTCCAGTCTTATCCTTGGGTAGGCATTACCGGCACAAACGGCAAAACCACCACCACC
>DATNOY010000306.1:0-5017 GCA_036703495.1 Coleofasciculaceae cyanobacterium | reverse complement strand
CGCAGCTGGAGCAAGCTAAAGCCCAGGTGGCGGAAGCTCAAAGCCAGTTAGGGTTAGCCCAGACCGATCGCGATCGCTTCAATCAACTTGCTCAGGCTGGAGCCACCACCCAACAGCGGGCCGACCAAGCCAATGCGGCCTATGAAGCGGCTTTAGCCGTTTTGCAAAGCCGTCAGTCTGCTGTGGCGGCCGCCCAGAAGCAGGTGATTGCCGCCCAGGGCGGGTTAACCCAATCTCAATCCACCCAGCTGAATCCAGAAATTAATACCGCACAGATCGTTCGCCTCAACACCCAGATCCAGCAGGCCCGGGCGCAGCTCGTGTCTGCCCAAGCCGACATTGCCAATGCCGTAGCCACGCGCAAACAAATCCTGTCTCAGGTGAGTGATTTGACGATCCATAGCCCGATCGATGGCGTCATCATTTCTCGTAGCGTTGAACCTGGCACCGTGGTCTCTCCCGGAAAAGCCCTGCTAACGGTACTGGATTTGAACACCGTCTATATGCGGGGGTTCATTCCTGAAGGCGAGATTGGACGCGTACGAGTGGGGCAGCCGGCGCAAGTGTTGCTAGATTCCAGTCCCGATCGCCCCCTCAAGGCTCACGTCATTGCCATCGATACCGAAGCCTCATTTACCCCCGAAAATATTTACTTCAAGGAAGATCGGGTGCAGCAAGTTTTTGGCATTAAGGTGGCGATCGATCAACCGGGAGGACTGGCTAAGCCCGGCATGCCTGCCGATGGAGAAATTGTTTTGGAAGGCAAATAGAACCAGCAAAACAATCAAGACAGTATGGAGGTGCGGATCAAACCGAATCATGAAAACTGAAGCACCCCGTTCCCCCGTTCCGACCTCCCACCCCCCAGTCATCCAGGTCGAAGGTTTGCAGAAACGATACGGCCAGTTTTCTGCCGTCAAGGGCATCGACTTTGCCGTGCAGCGAGGAGAAATCTTTGGGTTGATTGGCCCAGATGGAGCTGGAAAAACCACAACGTTCCAAATTTTGGCTGGCGTCATGGCCGCTAGCGCTGGCAGAGTTGAGGTATTGGGACGCAACCCTCGCGATGCCCGCCTGGGGATTGGCTACCTGACGCAGCAGTTCTCGCTCTATTTAGACCTGAGTATCGACGAAAATATCCGCTATAGTGCAGGGCTGCGGCAGGTGCCCGCCGAACGATTGGCAGAACGGCGCGATCGCTACTTGCAGCTGATGAGTCTGGAAACCTTTGGCGATCGCTTAGCCGGACAGCTGTCGGGCGGCATGAAACAAAAGCTAGCCCTCTGCTGTGCCTTGATTTCTCAGCCAGAAATTCTCTTGCTAGATGAACCGACAACCGGCGTCGATCCGGTTTCCCGCCGGGAATTTTGGGATGTTTTGGCAGCACTGGCAGCCCAAGGGGTGACGATCGTCGTGGCTACGCCCTACTTAGACGAAGCCGAACGCTGCCATCGGATTGCCCTGATGTATGAAGGCGAGATTCAGCAGACAGGCACCCTGCGCCAGCTGCGGCAAGCCTTGGGTCTGCACCGCTTAGAAGTTCGCACCGATCGCCTGACTGCAGCCGAACAGTCCTTAGCGCAAGCGATCGAGCGGCAGTCAGCACCGGCAAATCCAGACTTTCCCTTAGTGGATGTGCAGTCTTTTGGCGATCGCCTGGATGTCCTGGTGCATGCTCATGCGGCAGGCGAAGCCAAAGTGCGCGAAATTTTTGAGCAGGATGGGCTACCGCTCCAGCAGATCGATCGGGCGGAAGCCACGCTAGAAAATGTGTTTGTGACGCGCTTACGGCAGCAAGGAGCCGACCCGCCCTTTCTTCCCTTTCCCCAGGCTCAGCGCCCTTCGTCATCCAGAACCCCCAATGCCCTGGCGATCCAAACGCACCATCTCTACAAAACATTTGGCAATTTCCAGGCCGTTAAAGATGTGACGCTGGCAGTGCGCTATGGCGAAATTTATGGGCTGCTAGGCGCAAACGGAGCCGGAAAAACCACCACCATTAAGATGCTCTGCGGCTTGTTGGAGTCCAGCGGCGGCGACATTTCGTTGGCGGGGCAAACTCAGAACTTACGCGATCCAGATCTGCGGCGACGGATTGGCTATATGAGCCAGAAATTTACACTCTACGATGATTTGACCGTGGTGCAAAATCTGGAGTTTTACTGCGGTGTGTATAAAGTGCCGCGATCGCAGCGCCGAGAAAAAATTGATTGGGTATTGACGATTTGCGGTTTGGTGGGGCAAGAGGACATGCTGACAGGGCGATTGCCGGGTGGCTGGAAGCAGCGGGTGGCCTTTGGGGCCTCGGTGATGCATGAACCTGAGATTTTGTTTTTGGATGAACCTACCTCTGGCGTTGATCCCCTGGCTCGGCGACAGTTTTGGCGACTGATCGAAGATTTTGCCCGGCGCGGTACCGCGATCCTGGTGACGACGCATTACCTGGAAGAAGCCGAACATTGCAACTACATGGGCTTTTTGGTGGCAGGTGCAGTGGTAGCCAAAGGATCACCTACCGAAATTAAGGCCGCCCAGCCGGGGAAGCTGATTGAAATTATCACCAACAATACCCAGGCTGCGTCAGATTTGCTGAAAACCCAATTGGAACCCTGGCGCGTGTCCATTTTTGGCGATCGCCTGCATGTGGTGCTTGACCATCCCGAATCGGAAATTCCGCAGCTGCAAGCTTTATTTGAGCACACTGCCCAGTCTGATGGTGTTCACTCCAAAGGGGCAGCCCTGCGCATGGATTCAATTCGCCCCGTTCCTTTCTCCCTAGAAGATGCGTTTATTGGCATTGTTCAACGGGCGCAACAGGAGTTATCATGAACCGGATTTTCTCACAGTGCGTTAAAGAACTATCGCAGTTTAAGCGCGATCGCCTCACGGTAGCTTTAGCCTTCGTTTTGCCGTTACTCACCCTATTCATCTTTGGCTATGCGATCCGCTTAGAGTCCAAAAATATCCCGATCGCCATCCAGGATTTCAGCAATACCCCCCTGAGCCGCAGCTATGTGGAGCGCCTGTTTGCCACCAATCAATTTCAGCCGGCCCCTCTAATTGGGCAAACACCGCAAACAGGCATTGATCGCGGCGTTGCCAAAGCGACGATCGTCATTCCGACGGATTTTGCCGACAAAATCAAAGATCATCAGCCCAGTACCGTCCAGGTCTTAGTAGATGCAACAGACGTCAACAATGCCCGCGTCATCAAAAATTACATTGGCGCTACAACCCGCTTTTTTCTCAGCAATTCGGGGCTACAGCCCGACCGACCCCGCCTCACCCTGCATACCCGCATTTGGTTTAATCCCGGACGTAAGGAATCGCTCTATATTGTGCCGGGTACCTGCGCCGTGATCCTATGGATTTATCCTTCCTTGCTCGCTGCGTTGGCAATGGTACGCGAGAAAGAACAGGGAACGATCGTCCAAGTTTATGCCTCTAACCTAAGCGCCACGGAGCTGATTTTGGGAAAAGCTTTGGCCTATCTGTTGATTGGGCTGAGTGAAGCGGCGATCGTCATCACCATTAGTGCCGTTCTGTTCAAACTCTGGTTTGCCGGCGATCCAACGCCGCTGATCATCGGCACACCGCTTTATATTCTTGCTGCCACCATGTTTGGCTTAATGCTGGGCACAAGAGCCAGCAATCAAACCGCTGCTGTCCAGGGCGTTGCGCTAGTCGGATTTTTGGCAGCGTTACTGCTTTCGGGATTCATTTATCCGATCAGCAATATTCCATTTCCGCTCTCTCTGGTCTCCAATATCGTTCCAGCGCGGTACTACATCATCATCATTCGGGATGCCTTTGTCCGGGGTACGGGCTGGTCAGGCGTTTGGTTCTCGATGCTGATGTTATTTATTCTTTGCTTCTTATTATTTAACGTTACCCGTCGTAATCTCAGCCGCATGCAGTTGCCGGATTAAGCAACCTTAGCGATGACACCAACGTTTCCTTCTCTGCCCTTGAGAAACTTATAGCTTTGCTGGAACGGGAGGTAGCCTAGCAGTATTAAAACACAACCTTGCCGGCAACCCATGCAAACTTTTCTCTGAAATACTGACCGCATAGGGCTTCAGCTATAGCCGTGATCAGCCAGATCCCCGACTTCTTTAGAAACCGGGGATCTGGGTGTTGATGAACGCTATTAGCTGACCATCCTAAATCGCCACACCCACCCGACGAGCGCTCAGGGCTTCTACCAGGCTACGCACCGCTGCTACCATGGCAATTTCGCTGTTCAGTTGGTTAATAGCAGACCCAACGCCAACGCCAGCTGCGCCAGCCGCGATCGCCAGAGGCACCGTAACGTCAGACAAGCCTGACGCACACAACACCGGCACGTTGACCGCTCGGGAAATTTCATAGGCTGCAGCCAGGGTGGGAGCTGCTTTTTCGATCAGTCCTAAGCTACCGCCATGTACCGGCTTGCTGCTGGTGCCACCTTCGGTTTGAATAATGTCAGCTCCAGCATTGACCAACGCTTCAGCCAGATGGACTTGCTGATCCAACGGCAAAATATGGGGAACGGTAACCGAAAGGGTAATTTCTGGCAGCAATGCCCGAGTTTGGTGAGTCAGCGCCAGCACTTCAGCTGCCTCAAACCGAATGCCTTTGGCATAGAAAGCGTCGAAGTTGCCAATTTCAATCAAATCTGCGCCTGCAGCCACAGCAGCCACAAATTTTTCAGGTTCCACAGCAGAAACACAGATTGGCAGTTGGGTGATTTGCTTAACCCTGCGAATCAGATTGGCATTAGCTGCAATATCGACAAAGGTTGCCCCGCCCTGATCGGCAGCTTGAACGATGGCCGCAACGCGATCGCTATCAAAGTTAGTTAAGCCACTGATGATCTTGAGGGCATTCTTGTGCTGGAAAGCAGATTGTAGAGAAGGGTGAATCGTCATGGTGCTTGTTGGGCGATTAGAGTAGGGTGGGTAATTTTTATCAATTGGATCATTTTGCCACTGTCTGAGGTCTGAGACTAGAGGGCAAAGGCAAGGTCTAGATCAGC
>DATNOY010000305.1:0-4722 GCA_036703495.1 Coleofasciculaceae cyanobacterium | reverse complement strand
CGGCAAACATAGCGCACCATCACCGTACCGATCGCCATAGACAAGGCTGCCATCAGCATCAGCCATTCGCCACTTTGGAACAGCTGCCCCAGCAAAGTTGCGCCGGTCGCCGTGCTCATATTTATATCGCCCTGCAGTAGCCCCAAGATCCAGTCTTGCGGCAAGCCCAGCAAGCTAATCCCAACGACGCCAAAGCCCAGCCCTAGCCAACCCCAAAGCCCAATTTGTTCCCTAAACAAAAACCGGGCCATCAGCGCCACGGCTAACGGTTGAGAGTCAATCATCACCGAACCTAGCCCTGCCCCGGTTCGGGCTAACCCTTCTGCCAAAAACCCTTGAAATAAAGTTCCGTCTACCAACCCAAACAGAACAATCCAGAGCCAGGCTGTCCAACCCTTCGGAAGCAGGGGTTTCTCAGCAAAGATGGCGGCTGTTAAAACCATTAAACCGGCGGGTAATAGGCGCACTCCAGCCATAAACAGGGGCGTGGTGTGCGGCACAGTGCCTTTCATCGCCACCATGGCTGTGCCCCACAGGAAAAAGGGAGCAATCAGCAACAGCGGCATGAAGGGCAGCTTGGACTCCGTCAATTTCAACTGCATGGGCGAGATCCGGTAAAGCTCAATAGGTTTTCATTATTCTAATCAATTATTGCTTTGTGTTAAGAAGCTTAAAGAATACAAAAACAGTACAAAGCTGGGTGCAGAAGGAGAGATAGGGAACTGGGACAGGTTGGACGGGAGGTGGGGGCTGAGGGGTGAGCCAAACCTGCCCTCTGAAGATTAGAAACTGCCAAACTCAGCGATGGTCTAGAGCGCTTGGGTGGCCGGTTCTTTTTGTTCTGAGGCTGGGGAATGCGAACTGAGCTGAATCAGCTCTACCTTGTAACCGTCGGGATCTTCGACAAAGGCAATGACGGTGGAGCCATGTTTCATAGGGCCAGGCTCACGGGTGACTTTGCCGCCTTGACCTTTGATCGTTTCGCAGGCAGCGTAAATATCCTCGACGCCAAGGGCAATATGCCCATAGCCGTTGCCCAGGTCATAGGACTCTGTGCCCCAGTTGTAGGTGAGTTCTAAAACAGTGTGGTCTGCCTCATCGCCATAACCAACAAACGCCAGGGTAAACTCGCCGCCGGGATAATCTTTCTGGCGCAGGAGCTTCATACCCAATACGTCGCAGTAGAACTTCAGCGATTTTTCCAAATTGCCTACCCGCAGCATCGTATGCAGCATTCTCATAGTCTGGTTCTCCCGAGTTTGAATTCCCTATTATTCTGAAGCATCTTTCAGGGTTCTGCATGGGTTGCGGCAGTAGCAAGCGATCGCCCCCAAACTCCTTCTATCTCCGCATTAATCCGCATCAATCCGCTTGTTTGGAGCAGCAAAGATGCTATACAACTGTGAATCTGTGCACTTATTCACCTGTGCGCTTATCCCCTGTGCATGATCACCTGTGCACCATTTACAGCCTGCCATGGGCGAAGGAAGTCAGTATGGATGCGATCGACACCGCCATAGAAAAAATTGAGGCCCGAGAAATTCTGGATTCGCGGGGCCGCCCGACTGTGGAAGCAGAAATTTGGTTGGCTAGCGGGGTAGCCGGATTGGCGCAGGTGCCGAGCGGAGCCTCTACCGGCAGTTTTGAAGCGCATGAATTGCGAGATGGGGATGCCAAGCGCTATGGCGGCAAAGGAGTGCTTAGGGCCGTAATCAACGTAGAGGAGCGCGTGGTACCCAAGCTGGTAGGCATGGATGGGTTAAATCAAATTGCCATCGATCGGGCCCTGATTGCGCTGGATGGCTCGGCTAACAAGTCCAATTTGGGCGCGAATGCGATTCTGGCTGTGTCGCTAGCAACCGCTAAAGCAGCAGCCAATACGCTGGGCATTCCGCTGTATCGCTATTTGGGCGGGGCATTAGCCAATGTGCTGCCCGTACCGCTGATGAATGTGATTAACGGAGGGGCCCATGCCGACAATAATGTAGACATTCAAGAATTTATGATTGTGCCGGTGGGGGCCCCTACCTTTGCAGAAGCGTTGCGCTGGGGAGCAGAGGTGTTTGCTTCACTCAGCCAGGTGCTGAAGAGTAAGGGTTTGCTGACGGGGGTAGGCGATGAGGGAGGCTATGCGCCCAATCTGCGGTCAAACAAGGAAGCGTTGGATATTTTGATGCGGGCGATCGAGCAGGCGGGCTATACGCCGGGAACAGAGATTGCCTTGGCGCTGGATGTGGCAGCAACTGAGCTTTATAAAGACGGGCAATACACCTACGATGGTTCCACCCATTCGCCCGATGAAATGATTGACTACCTGGTTGAACTGGTCAACCAGTACCCGATTGTCTCGATCGAAGATGGCTTATCGGAAGATGACTGGCAGAATTGGAAAATGCTAACGGATGAATTGGGCGATCGCGTTCAGCTGGTGGGGGATGACCTGTTTGTCACGAATCCGGTGCGGCTGCAAAAAGGCATTGATCTGGGCGTCGGCAACTCTATCTTGATCAAGCTCAATCAAATCGGCTCGCTCACCGAAACTTTAGAAACCATTGATCTGGCGAAGCGCAACGGCTACAGTTCCGTCATCAGCCATCGCTCTGGCGAAACCGAAGATACGACGATCGCCGATCTGGCCGTAGCCACTCGTGCCGGACAAATCAAAACCGGCTCGCTCAGCCGCAGTGAACGGATTGCCAAATATAATCGTCTGCTGCGCATTGAGGCAGAGCTAGGCGGGCAGGCAGTATATGCCGGGACAATTGGCTTTGGCCCAAGGTAGGGCTGTCGATCGTCGGTTTCAATTCACCTCTGATTAACCCCTACTATTGAACAGGTGCTGCTTTTTCCTGTTGATTCATTCCTGTCATGAGTTGCTGCCTGTGAACGGTTTCTTAAACTTAAACAAACCCGCCGGACTGACGTCCCATGATTGTGTGGCTCGCGTGCGGCGGCTCCTGCGGATGAAGCGAGTGGGGCATGGCGGCACGCTGGATCCCATGGCGACGGGAGTATTGCCGATCGCCTTGGGTAAAGCCACCCGCCTGCTGCAATATCTCCAGCATGACAAAGCCTACCGGGGCACGGTGCGGTTTGGGGTGAGAACAGCTACCGATGATCTGGAAGGCGAAGTGCTGACCTCAACGCCGGTGCCGAGCTTAACCCTGGCCCAAGTGCAGCCCTACTTGTCCAAATTTCAGGGGCAAATTCAGCAAATTCCGCCGAGCTATAGCGCCATTCAGGTGGGGGGACGGCGGCTGTATGACCTGGCCCGTGCCGGCGAGGCGGTGGAGGCTCCCGTGCGATCGGTAACGGTCTATCGCATGGAGGTACTAGACTGGCGATCGGGCGATTTCCCAGAGCTAGATGTGGCGATCGCCTGCGGAGCCGGAACCTATATCCGGTCAATCGCCCGAGATTTGGGCGATGTTGTGGATACGGGTGGCACATTGGCAGCCCTGACCCGCACGTTCAGCAACGGGTTTGATTTGGCAGACAGCCTGACGCTAGAAGCTTTGGAGGAACAGATCCAGGCAGATCAGTTTGTCCCGGTTGCGCCAGAATCGGCTTTGCAGCACTGGCCGGCAATCCACCTGCCTGCAGAACTAGCAAAGCGGTGGGGGCAGGGTCAAAAAATTGCCATTGAGCAAATCCCTGCGGCTAGTCTGGAACAGGCTTTGGCAGCGCCAGGCTTCTACCGCATCTATCATGAAGACGGCCGGTTTTTAGGCATAGCTGAGGCGATCGCCTCGCAGAACCACCTGCTGATTCCCAAACTGGTGTGGGATGTAGACCAGGATCATGAATTGAATTGAATTTTGAAAGTGCGGCAATGCGGTGCTTTCAAAAATTAAGTTTTGGGTTTGATTGAATTCACGTTCCTAGTAGATCAGGAGCCACAGCGCCGGCTATTCTTCGCTACGCTCATATCAGCAACTCTATTCTTAACGCACCATGACTTCGGAGTTATCGCCTCAATCGCCTCAGCGCATCAATCGTGGAATCGGTAGCTTGTTCAGTGGTGCCCTCTATCCCCTCCGCGCCTTGGGGCTGTTTTTGACTACGCCTAAACTGCGGGGATATGTGTTGATGCCCATTTTAATTAATGTGGTTGTGGGCATTACCCTGTATGCCAGTCTGCTGTTTGCCGGACTAGAGGCGATCGATGCCATCATTGCCAGCGTCCCCACTTGGACTAGCAGCATCCCGCATTGGGCGGTGCATTTGCCCGACTGGCAGTTGACCGCACCTGCCTGGTTGACTCCCCACTGGAATATTAGCCTGCCCCAGTGGACTCCCAGTTTGCCCAACTGGCAACCCAGTCTGCCGGATTGGGTGGCAGTTTTGCCCAACTGGATCGCAATGTTTTTCATCTGGATTTTGCGCTTGGTGCTAACGATCGCCTTGCTGCTGCTGACTGGGTTCATCTTCCTGCAATTTGGGGGATTGCTGGGCGCACCTTGGTACGGCAAGCTTTCGGAAGAACTGGAGCGGATGAAGACTGGCAAAGTCACAGTAGTAGAAGTCGGGCTGGCGCGAGATATCTCTAGAGCGATTTTCTACGAGCTAAAGAAGCTGGTGTTGGCGCTGGGCGTCGGACTGCTGCTGCTGCTGCTGAATTTCTTTCCAGGGGTGGGAACGGCGATCGCCACCGTCCTTGGCAATAGCTTGGCGCCCACAATAGTCTGTATGGATTTTTTGTATTCTGCCGTTGAACGCCGT
>DATNOY010000304.1:0-3605 GCA_036703495.1 Coleofasciculaceae cyanobacterium | reverse complement strand
AGCTTCAATTTGGGTTATGTCCCATTGCCAACAGCGATACTCTGCATTGAACTGAATTAAGTTTTCTGTGTATAGAGTTTTTAGAAATTGTTCAACAAAGAATGGATTACCGAGTGTTTTTTGCTGTATCAGTCCTGCTAGAGCGGTGACTGAAGCAAGATCTGTGTGTAGCGTTTCAGCAGTAAGTTGACAAGTATTTTCTAATCGCAGAGGTGTAAGAATAATTTGATTGATCACAACTGCTTTTCGCAACTCGCGCAGCAGCACCATGAGGGGATGAGAGGCATCTACCTCGTTATCTCGATATGCCCCAATTAGCAGCAGAAATTGCAATTCAGAATTGGTTGCAATCGCCTCAATTAACTTTAGCGTTGCCAAATCGACCCACTGCAAATCATCCAGAAATATCACCAGCGGATGTTCTGGCGCACAGAATACCTGAATAAACTTTTGAAATACTAAATTAAACCGATTCTGAGCTTCCGTTGCACCCACCTCCGGTGCAGGAGGCTGAGTCCCAATGATGCGTTCGACTTCAGGAATCACATCAATAATAATCTGTCCATTTGCACCGACCGCTGCCAGAATTCTTTCTCGCCATTGTTGAAGTTCTAACTCTGGTTCACCTAACACCTGTAAGATGAGGGATTGAAACGCATGGGCGATCGCTGAGTAAGGTGTATTGTGCCCAAACTGGTTAAACTTACCTGCAATAAAATACCCTCTCGTTTGGGTTACAGGCTTATAGATTTCCTGGATTAGGGCAGATTTGCCAATGCCTGAGTGACCCGAAACTAACATCAGTTCACGCTGTCGTAACAGGTTAATATTCTCGCCATCCCCTCCTGCCACTCGCTCAAACGCTGCCAGTAACGTCGTTAATTCCGCTTCTCGTCCATATAATTTCTGCGGAACTTGAAATTGGTCAGAAATGTCTTGCGTACCCAGTTGAAAGGGGTTGATACATCCGGTTGTTTCCAATTGCACCAAACAGGCTTCGAGATCCGACTGAATTCCACCCGCACTCTGATAGCGATCCTCTGCATTTTTTGCCATTAATTTGAGAAGGATGTCAGAGACGATCGCCGGAATGACTGAATTCACGACCTGGGGAGGCACAGGCTGTTTGGCAAGGTGGCAGTGAACCAACTTCAGCACATCATCCGTTGCAAACGGCAATTGCCCCGTCAGCAATTCATAGAATGTAACTCCCAGCGAATAAAAATCAGTGCGGTAATCAAGTATCCGGTTCATGCGCCCGGTTTGCTCTGGAGAAATGTACGCTAAAGTTCCTTCCAAAACGTGAGGATTCTTAAATCCAGAGGTTGTACGGCTAAAGCGAGTGGCAATGCCAAAATCAATGATTTTGACAACGCCTGTGGCAGGATTGATAACAACGTTATTGGGATTAATATCTTTGTGAATGATATGAGCAGCGTGAATTGATCCCAAAATCTTGGTTAATTGAATCGCCAAACGCAGAAATTCTGCTAGAGGCATTGGGCAATACAACTCTGGTGCCTGCTGCCGCAGTTTTTCTAACGACTCGCCCCCAAAATCCTCTAAGAGCATCACCAGCGATCGCCCATAGGCTAACTGGTCATACACCTGGATCACACCCTCTAAATGAAGCGATCGGGTGATCTCATACTCCTGCTGATACCGAATTAACTCTGAAGCGGTAGGATAATCTTCTCTTAAAACTTTGAGAATTACAGGCGTGTGATCTGACGTCCTAATCCCGCGATACACCAGAGAACTGGCGCTTGAATAGAGCTGAGCCTGGATCTCAATATCAGGTAGCGCAACCATGCTGAACACCTCACCAACGCAAAGAGAGGACTGTAAAACCAGACGGGCTTTACGTCATTGTGAAAGCTTCTCTCTGAGAAGTCAATTTGCTCAACTGGAATAGCCAATTTTGTTTGAAAGAGAAATGGGTTCATGTGGCGTGGCATACTGTATGGCATCGTTGATCATCAAAAAGCCTAAGTAGATCTCCTCACTCTATCAACGAAAGTTAGCACCGATGCCTCTCTTTTGTTCATAGGAAGGTCAAGACGTTTTTCAGATGTTTGTCTCCTGCAGAATCTCTACGATACAGAGAGTTAAGCAAAGGGCTGAAGTATTAACGAGAAACCCGATTAGAGAAACAAGTCAAGCCGTCTTTCAGGTCATCGTCTCTTATCTTTGTGTTTCTTATTTAGCCATTCATTCATCATCTAATGGAGAACTATGTCTAGTCTTGGCGCAATTATTCCGGTCTATCAATATTGTTCTGAAGAACCTGTTTGGCGTTATTTTTATACCACTAATCCCAATGCTCAGCAGGGATGGAAGCTGCAAGGCATTGCCTTCTACACCTTTGCTGATGGCGTTCGTGGGGCGGCTTCTGAAGTGGTCCGCTACACTGCGGCAAATCCTCAACGCTACCTCTATAGCCTCAAAGGTGAGCGGGTCTTCCCTCGAGCCATTCCTGGTTGGCAGGTCGATGGGGTCGTGGGCAAAGGGGTGGATGCCGAGTTCTATGCCTTTGAAAAGCCTGACATGATGCCCGAGTTTCCCCTCAGACCGGTGTATCAGTTTGTGGCAAGCAATCCTCAACGCTATGTGTACTCGCTCAGCTCCACGCCTCCGGGCTCTGGATGGACTTTGGAAGGTGATCCAGCTCTCCTAGTGTCACCGGGTGGCATTGTCTTTTATGTGCTTAATGCTGATATTCCAACCGCTGTTTTCTAGTTCACCCTGTCATCTAGCAGGAGGAGCGATCGATGAGGAGTGTTGTACACAAGTACCTCTCTGTAGTTCTCTAAAATTGCTTCTGCTGTAGTTAGAAACTTGAGGATAGAGATGCAAGGCTTCACTGCTGCATAAACCGATTGAAAAATCTGTTTGAATGGCAATCGGTTATGCAACAGTGAGAGGTGATCGATTAGAGTGCAAGGGTGCCTGAGGCAGGTGCTTGTGGTGTTAGCTGTTTTGATCGTCATCCTCCCCGATCGCCTTCAAATACGCTTCAGCCGCAGCCTGCTTGAACACCCCTTTGGTGTAGCGCTGAAACACGCGATCGCTCTTAATACCCATCAACTCTTTCCCAAACAGCGGATCAACCCCTCGTCGGGTCACCTCTGTTCCAAAGGTATGCCGGAACCGATGTGGGTTAATGTCCTCTACTCCGGCGATCGCCCCCAGCTTCTTCACCATCCGGTGCAACCCTTTGTAGCCCAACCGCTGCCCCGCACTCTTTGGATCCTGTGCCAAAAACATCGGACTCTCTAGCAGTGGCTCAAATGATCCGCTCTGCTGTCGTCGCCACTCCAGGTAAGCCTCCAAATGAGATCGTGCCTCCCGGTTCAGTGGCACCTCCGACACATTCTGCCCCTTCGAGCGATGCACCTTCAGAATTCTGCCGTTCCAATGCTCTACATTCAGGGCAGATGCTTCCGATGCTCGCAGCCCGTGACTGAGTACTGCGATAATGGCGCGATCGCGTACCCGTGTTTTCTCCTCCAGCTCCAGCACCGCCCACAGTTGGCTTAAATCTTCTGCTTCGATATGGTCTGCCTGGAGTTCCGGCTGCCGCTCCAGATCGATCGCATCCGTTG
>DATNOY010000303.1:0-6074 GCA_036703495.1 Coleofasciculaceae cyanobacterium | reverse complement strand
CATAAAGCCTCGGGTTAGTAGCTGGGCGGAATTAAACAGAGATACAGCAATTTGTAACTGAATCAAGTCCAGATTATTTTTTGAAAGCCTTGCTCCGCGAGGCTTTCAAAAAATTATCTGGCTTTAGCCGAGTGCGAACCGCTATAGCTACAGCCCCAAAGCCGCCTTCAGCTTGGTGAGGGCAGCCATTTCTTTATCGCTGACTTTGGGAGAACCTGAACCAAACAATCCGCTGCCTGCGGCATTGGCGACATGCTCGGCTGCGGTATAGACAAACAGCTTGTATTCTGCCAGTTCTTCGGGCGTGGTTTTAGCCGTCAGCACAGCAACTGCTTCATTGACGGCCGCGATCGCTGCACCCAAAACATTGTCTGGCGTAACATCTTTAGGGGGCTCTAAATGCAGTTTTTTCAGCGACTCGTCCGAAAACACCGTCTGGATAATGGAATTATCAGGATATTTTTTAGCCGCTCCTGCCACTTCTTGGGCAAGGGCAGTGGCCTCAATAGCTGTAGACACAATCCCTAAATCAGACATGGCGATCGCCATGCCGCTCAGGGTGACGGCTTTTAGCACTGCGGTTGATTCTTCGAGGGTATAGGTCATCACCAGGCACCTGCTAACTACGGCATCATCATCCTAACGCTTCTAGCGACGACGGGCTTTACTCACCATCTTGCGAGAGAACCGTAGATTTAGACCTTCTTGATCTGCCCAGTTTTGCAGAATCCGAAAAAAAGCTTGGCGATCGGCCGCTTGTAACACAGCCGTTTGATCCGCTGTTTCGATAACGTAGGGATAGCCATTGCCAATAATCACTTCCCCTCGCACCCAGTCAATGATTTGCTCCTGTAAGCCTTCCTCATACATCCATAGCGGCATTTCTAGCCGAGCCGGGTAGTTCTCCCGAGTCGTCTTTAAATAGGTGAAGGCAATCTGACGGCGATGCTCTTTATAGTCTTCTAAAATACCGGAGCGCTCACAGAGAAATAAGGGGGTGCGATCGCCCCATTCCATATACTTATTGAGCAATTGGGCATCATGGATGGATTGGGACTCTGGCAGGTCGAACAGCTTTTGCAGCATCACCTTCAGGTCTTGGGCATAGGAGGTATCGATGTAGGCTACCAAAGGCACGCGGTAGGTTTGGCTGGCCCGTAGTAGCTCCAGCAGGCAAGCCACATAGACCTGGCGGCTTTCCAGCTCAAACGCTTCTGCAAAGGTTGCAATCAAAGAGCCATCCAAAAATACCAGGCAATCTTGGGCATAGGCATGGGTGGCCATGTAGTCAATTAGCCGCTCGGTTTCCATTTGAAAGCGACGCATGTTGACTTTGCGATCGACGGGTTGCCCGCTATTGCCGACGTGCAAGTCAGCAGGAGTCATGATATCTAGCGCAATATCTTTCTCATATTCCCCGGTCGGCAGATGAGGATTCTCGAACCAGCCAATTTGCACCAGCGCCACGGGAATCGATAAATCTTTGCCGGGATAAATTTGAGAGCCATCGACGGCAAACGTTTTAATGCCGGTGAGGCGATCGCGTACCCAGGCGGCGCTCTGCTCCCGGTTTTGCCAAACCAGGTGACTGGCAATCACGCCAACATTGGCTCGCTCCAGTGTTTCCAGGAGCCGGGCCCCCACATCGGCAATATGCATTTCCAGCAGCTCTTGAACTTCATCTTCCCCGGTGGCGCAAAGCTTTTTCAGGTGAAATTGATACTCTTGGAGCTGCTGCCAGGCTTCTTGATTAAAGGCAGCGAAGTCTTCGCGTTTGGCAGTGAGCAAGTCATGAATCTGAGACGGCTTCAACGACATAGACTTAGGGCAGCAATAGGGAGGGCGAAACAGGGTCGGACGGGAGGCATTGACAGCAGGAGGGTACCGCAGTAACCCTTTGCTGGTTTGTCAATCTGACGACGCGGCAATTTTATAGAAGTGAGGGTGGGGGAACAACGCTTCCCCTTCCAGACTCTACTTGAATCATGTGCCAGCAGCATTCGGAAGGATTAGGTCTGGAAATCGTGACCATCTAGCCCAGTTCATCTTCCTATAGGCGGTCTTTATATCCAAGATTCCCGAAGATCCCAGAGATGACTTTCTAAAGACTTCATGAAAGTTGACAAAATTCCCTAGAAATACGGAGTAAAAATTTTAACTTTTTTAAAAGAATGAGAAAGACTTTCAGGAATTCAAGCAGCAATGAGCGTTTCTTCTCTTATAACGAAACTATCTATCCCTATGAACGGTATCCCTATGAACGCGCTAGAGGTTGAAAAACTTGCTCAGGCTAAAGGTTGCACTTTGAAAGCGATCGAAGCCGACAAGTCTCCTCTGTACTGGGTAGAGAACCACTACTTCATTGGCAAACCCTACGCCTGTCTAGCCGAACTCGCTCAATTTATCCAATGGCTACCGATCGCCCCATCAACGCCTCAGTGATCTGCATCACTTAAGTTTGGCAATTTTAAGTTTAGCAACTTTTAAGTTTAGAAGTTTCAATATTCTGGATCCTCGGCTAGCAGATTTCTTATGGGTTCAATTCACTCTGTTCTATCGTTTCCCTGCTTATGTAACTTTATACAGCCCCTAAGTACCCTTCCCTAGCCTGCAATTATTAAGGACTGTTTCATTTGAGTGTTCTCCTGCATTTGGAACGGAAATTGACGAAAAGTACATGATAGGATGCGATTCGTGGCCTTGGCAGAATAGGAGAAAACCTTTGACACTACGGGTTGCTGTTGTTGGATCTGGTCCGGCAGGCTCTTCTGCCGCCGAGACTTTAGCAAAAGCTGGAATTGAAACTTATTTATTTGAACGCAAGTTAGATAATGCGAAGCCTTGCGGTGGAGCGATTCCACTGTGCATGGTTAGTGAGTTTGACTTGCCGCCCGAGATCATCGATCGCCAAGTGCGAAAGATGAAGATGATCTCTCCTTCTAATGTGGAGGTCAACATTGGTCAAACGCTCAAGGGCGATGAATATATTGGCATGTGCCGCCGAGAAGTGTTGGATAGCTTCTTGCGCGATCGGGCTGCGAAGCTAGGCGCAAAGTTGATCAACGGCACGGTGCATGGAATTGACCTTCCGACCGGCAAAACTGATCCCTATACCATTCATTATGCTGACCATTCCAACGGTAGCTTGGAAGGAACGGCCAAGACGTTGCAAGTGGATCTGATTGTGGGCGCAGATGGCGCAAATTCTCGGGTGGCGAAAGCCATTGATGCCGGGGATTATAATTACGCGATCGCCTTCCAAGAGCGCATCCGTTTGCCCGACGACAAAATGGACTATTACCAAGACCTGGCTGAGATGTACGTCGGTAACGATGTTTCGCCAGACTTTTATGCCTGGGTGTTCCCCAAATACGATCACGTTGCGGTGGGTACAGGCACTATGAAGGTGAACAAGTCAAAAATTAAAGACTTGCAGGCGGGTATTCGGGCACGGGCGGCTCGGAAGCTAGAAGGGGGCAAAATTATTCGGGTAGAAGCGCACCCGATTCCAGAGCATCCCAGACCTCGCCGGGTTGTGGGTCGGGTGGCTTTGGTGGGTGATGCTGCTGGCTATGTCACCAAGTCTTCCGGGGAAGGCATTTACTTTGCGGCGAAGTCGGGTCGCATGTGTGCCGAGACGATTGTGGAATTTTCTAACAAAGGGCAAACTGTTCCGACTGAGGCGGATCTGAAGGTTTACCTGAAGCGGTGGGATAAGGCATACGGCATCACCTACAAGGTGCTAGATCTGTTGCAAACGGTGTTCTATCGTTCGGATGCGACGCGTGAAGCCTTTGTGGAAATGTGCGCCGATGTAGATGTCCAGAAGCTAACGTTTGACAGCTATCTGTATAAGACGGTGGTTCCGGCTAATCCGCTGGTGCAGTTGAAGATTACTGCCAAGACGATCGGCAGTCTGCTGCGGGGCAATGCACTAGCGCCTTAAACGACTTGGCAAAACTCTAGAGTTTTGCCGTTGAAACCTCGACAAACTTCATTAATGGTGCGTTATGGCTAATATCCATAACGCACTTTTTTTGTCTCAAATTTGCCTTGAATTTGCCTCACCATTGCCTCTACCGCAATGGCTCGCAGATCAACACTGGAGTTTAGACTAATTTGCTCGATCACGCCTCAACCTGCCATTGCCATCCTCTACCAGCAGAGGTTGCCAACTCATTTGAGGAATGCGGAACACTACCATGCGATCGGGCAGTTTGGAAGTTTAATTTTAAGTCTTCAAGATTTTATGAACTTTTGAACCGCATCAGCAGTTTTATCTTGATGTTAGTTAATTGCCGGAGAAGGAAGGACTAACCCGTTTACTCGGAATGTTATTTTCTGACGCCTCAGCGCGAATCAGGAATTGGAACTCATTCAATTTAAACCAGCTGCCTTAAAAATGAGATCTTCATTCAGGCTATGGATGTTTTCTGCGCAGCGTGCGGATCACATTCACAGGGTTTGCTGTATTTTCACAGGCTTATCATTACATTAGGAGTCAATCATGTTTAGGGCCAGTGTAAGACGCAACATCCATTTGGGTATTGCCCTGATGAGTGCTGTGATCATTCTCTGCAGTTCGTGCGTGGGTCAATTTTCCACCTCATCGACTAAAAGTAAACCTTTAGTGGTGGGTACCATTCCCTGGATTGGTTACTCAGGACAATATGTGGCTCAGGATCAAGGCTTCTTCAAAAATGCAGGATTAAAGGTTGAGGATCTATTTCTCCCCGATACTAGTGCCCTGATTTCTAATTTCTTAGAAAAAAAGATGGACATTGGTTGGGTGACAACTGGGGATTTCATCCAAATTGTTGGGCAAGACCCTGACGTTCGGGTGATTAAGCTAGCGGATTATTCTAATGGGGCTGATGCAATCATTGCTCGGGGAGTGACCAAACCTGAAGCTTTAAGAGGAAAAGCGATCGCCCGAGAAAACGTGATGTTTGTCAATAACTTCTTATCCGCTTGCCTCGAAAAAGGGGGACTCACCTTAGAAGATGTCAAGTTAGTCGATATGGTCATGCCGGACTCTGCTGCCGCTTATGTTGCAGGTAAGGTTGAGGCAGCTTACGTTTATGAACCCACTCTGACCAATACGCTTAAAACTGGCGGCGGACAGGTGGTTTGTTCGACTAAAGGTACTAATTTAATTGGCGATGTGGTCCTGGTCCGAAAGCAGTTAATTGAAGAACGTAAACAGGATCTCTTAACTTATCTGCGAGCAATTGATAAAGCAGTAAAGCTAGTGAATGCTGAAGATAAACCGGCGATTAAGAGTGTTTCTGAACATTTGAAGGTAACTCCTGAAGAAGTCAAGGCACAGCTTGATGGCGTTACGCTCTTTGACATTCAAGGCGACAAAACGATTGGATTCAACTCTTACAATTTAAATAACCTTCCTAAGCATCTTAGGCGGCTAGTCAAGTTTGCCGTGGAAGACAAGGTGTTGACAAAGTCGGTAAATGTTGACGACCTCTATGATGATTCACTAGTTGAATCTTTGTAAATGCTTTTATCTCTACATCTAAACTCAGTGATATGAGTACCTCGGCCTAATTAAAACCCAGATCTAAAACTTTGTGCTGCCCGCGCCGCGGGCGGCACAGAGTTTTAAGATTTTATGTTTAATTGAGATAAATGCGCCCAATGCGCCAGTAGATCAGCAGTCAACGCTAGAATCAGCTGGCGCTAGATGGCGGGCGTCTGCTGTCTAGGTTCAGCCCGAAGCGATGTTTTGCATGTATCGATCCCTAGACAGCTGATACCATGAGCACTACGGACGATCGCGCCATTACACGATAGGTGTTGCTTTTGACTCTAGGCGCTACCTCTGGCAGAGAGATGTCGTCTGGGCTGGGCAAGGCTGTATCCACCACTTGATGCCACGCTTCGCCTTTATCGAGGGGCGGTAGTTCAAACACGAGTGGTTCCCAATAGGCATTGAGAAGAATATGTAAATGCTCTCCAGCCTCGGGATGCCGCAGTGTAAAGGCTAGACTATGGGAATCTTCACCCCAATCTGGCTGACCCAGCTTCACGCCATGCCAAACAATGTGCGGCTCTAGACT
>DATNOY010000302.1:0-12636 GCA_036703495.1 Coleofasciculaceae cyanobacterium | reverse complement strand
TGACTTTGGCGGCGGCACGCTAGATCTATCCCTAGTGAAGCTGGAAGGCACGGCTAAGGGTCAGCCTCAGGTCAAGCCGGTAGGGTTTCTGCTGAAGTGGGGTAAAAAAGTTTTAGAGGACTCGACTCAGCGACCCAAACTAGCGCGGGTGCTAGCCAAAGCGGGACAAAATTTAGGCGGTGCCGATATCGACAATTGGCTAGTCGATCACTTTGTTGAAACTCAAGGATTACCGGCCTCACCGCTGGTGTTACGCTTGGCTGAGCGTTTGAAAATACAGCTGTCTCAGCAGCCAGCAGCGAGCGAAATCTACTTTAACGACGAAACTTTTGAAAGCTACGAATTGCAGCTTGATCGCGATCGCTTTACCCAACTCCTGCAAACGCATCAGTTTTTCGATCGCCTGGATCAATCAATGAATCAGGTGCTGCAACAGGCACAGCGGCAGGGGCTGAGAGCCGATGACATTGATGCCGTTTTGCTCGTGGGTGGCACTGCCCAAATTCCCGCTGTGAAAACCTGGGTTGAGCAATACTTTCCGCTGGAAAAGATTCGATCGGATAAGCCGTTTGAGGCGATCGCTCAGGGAGCATTGCAAATCAGCCAGGGCATGGAGGTGAAAGATTATCTCTACCACAGCTACGGCATCCGCTTTTGGGATCGGCGCAACAACTGCCACGGCTGGCATCCCATTATTAAACAGGGACAGCCCTATCCTATGCCCAATCCCGTCGAGCTGATGCTAGGGGCTTCTATGGAAAATCAGCCCAGCATTGAGCTAGTGATGGGCGAGTTGGGCACTGAAACGGGCAGCACCGAAGTTTATTTTGATGGCGATCGGTTAATTACCCGAACCAGTACCAGCAATCAACCGACGGTGAAACCGCTGAATGATCAAGCAGGTGCTAAAACGATCGCCCAGCTGAATCCACCCGGTTATCCCGGTAGCGATCGCATTAAAGTTCTGTTTCGAGTGGATGAAGCCAGATTTTTGAGAATCACCGTGGAAGATATTCTGACCCTGCGAACCTTAATTGAAGATTTCCCGGTGGTACAGTTGAGTTAATCATGCACGACCACCGGCGTACCAACTGAAGCCCAATTAAATAACCACCGAGCATGATTGACGGCAACATTCACGCAGCCATGGCTAACCGGCGTCCCAAAGCTGTTGTGCCAGTAGGCTCCATGGATCGCATAGCTGCCCGCATAGTACATTGTGTAGGGCACATCCGGAATGTCGTAATCTTCTCCCTGCATGCGGGCAGTGCGGAGTTTTGTTTGGATCGCAAACGTGCCGGTCAGGGTGGGGTGACGCTCTGTCCCTGTGGAAACAACTACCGCGTAGACGGGAGTATTGCCCTCCCAAGCAATCAGCCGCTCGGTGGAAACATTAATCTCAATCCAACGCTGATTCGACTGTCGCAAACTGGCAATTTCTTGAGCCGCCCCAGTCTGAGCTTGGGCAGGAGGCAGAAGGGGACTCATCCAAACTTCAGGCATTCCTAACGCTAAACCCAGCAAGGTGCTCCACAGCCCTAAGCGACTCAAAGGGTTACAGGTTTGACGGCTCATAGTTCGATTCCTCGTTCGCGAAGCCAGGGACTTTAGCATGGATTCCGTTTCAATGTAATAACAGCAACTACCCTGACAGCAAAGCGGATTTCGCTCGATCGGATGCAAAGTAAATCAAATCTTTACGGTTTTGGGGGGATAGCGTAAAAAATAACCCACACTTAACCCAGCACAAAGCGTTGTCAGACCAGGGTGCAGGGGTTCACAAATCGCTTGGAAACGCTATAGCATTTCAGGATCGCAGCACCAGCCACGGTGGCTGCGGCAACTCAGGAAAACTCAAGCCTATAGAGCGGTGTACACTCGGCTAAAGCCAGATGATTTTTTGAAAGCCTCGCTCCGCGAGGCTTTCAAAAAATCATCTGGACTGGACTCAGTTGAAAATTGCTATAGAAGACAGGGAGACAAGCGTGAATTTTGAATCTGCTCGGATGCTGGCAGTCCAATCGCCGATTATCCCCACCGTGGGAGAGCTGATCCGCACAACACCCGGAACCATTTCATTAGGGCAAGGAGTGGTATCCTATCCGCCACCCCCAGAGGCGATCGCTCAGATTACCACCTTCCTCTCCAATCCAGACAACCACAAATATCAAGCGGTTGAGGGGATTCCAGAATTACAGGCAGCGATCGCTGCCAAACTCCAGGCTGAAAACGGCATTGCGGTAGATGAGCACAGCCGGATTGTGGTGACGGCAGGCAGCAACATGGCGTTTATGAATGCCGTGCTGGCGATCGCGGATCCAGGCGATGAAATCATCTTGCCAGTACCGTACTACTTCAATCACGAAATGGCTATCCGCATGGCTAACTGTCAGCCCGTGCTAGTCATGACGGACGATCAGTATCAGCTCTGTCCTGATGCTATTCGCAATGCCATTACACCCAAAACCAAAGCGATTGTCACCGTCTCTCCCAATAATCCTTCAGGAGCCGTCTACCCTGCCTCCACCCTGAAAGCAATTAATCAGATCTGTCGAGAACATAACATTTATCACATCAGTGATGAAGCCTATGAGTATTTCACCTACGATGACATATCTCATTTTTCTCCCGGTTCACTTCCCGACAGCAGTGCCCATACCATCTCTACCTTCTCTCTTTCCAAAGCCTATGGCTTTGCCAGCTGGCGGCTAGGCTACATGGTCATCCCGGCTCACCTGATGCCTGCCGTCATGAAAATTCAGGATACGATCGCCATCTGCGCCTCTGTACTTTCTCAATATGCCGCCCTGGGTGCCCTGCAGGCTGGATCTGCCTATTGCCTTCAGCATCTCAAGGCGATCGCTCAAGTTCGTCAGCTTTGCTTGCGAGAATTTACAGCAATTCAAGAGATTTGCACCATTCCTCCAGCAGATGGCGCGTTCTACTTTTTGTTAAACGTTCACACCGATCTGGACTCCTTTGAGCTGGTGCAACGGTTGATCCGAGACTATCAGGTAGCCGTCATTCCTGGCTCCACATTTGGCATGACGCGAGGCTGCTACCTGCGGGTTTCCTATGGCGCATTGCAACCCGAAACTGCCATTGCAGGCATGGATCGATTAGTAAAGGGATTACAGGCGATCGTCGGCTAAGGCTGGACTTGATTCAGCTTATTTTTGGCAGACAGCAGCAAATTCTGTGCCTCCGGGTAGGCCGTCGTGCCGTTCGGCACTTTCTCTAGCTCATTAATAATGCCCTGAAGCTGGCTTAGGATTTGGCGTTTATTCATCTGCGCCGATGATGTGCCCAGCAGTGTCTCAATCCGGCCCTTGGCAGACTGTAATGCCGTTACTGCATCTGCTTCTGCCTGATGCCGAATTTTGGTTTGTCCTAAGTTTGCCTGGTAGGTGGCCAGTGAGCGTTGGGCTTCGGCGTAACCCGTCAGATCTTCTGCAGGAATTTGTTTGAGGCGATTGATCGCTTCTGACCACAGCCCTTCAATTTGCTGCCACTCTGCAACAGAGTGAGGCGGATTTTGGCTCATCTTAGCGGCTTGCCAGGAAAACTGTTGGGCTCCTGCAATCAGAGTGGCAATTTTTTGATTGCCTGCTGCCAGCCCTACCGTCTGCTGAAAGTCTCGCTGTTTGGCAACCCATTGCTGCTGAGCTGTTTTGCCAGCCCAAGTCTGTCCTGGAATTTGGGACAGCTGATCTAGAGCAGATCGCCAATTGGCGATCGCGCTTTGTTTATCTCCAGCAGTTTGAGCTTGCTGGTATTGCTGCTGAGCCGTCGCCACAGCTTGATCGGCTGCTAACAGCTGGTTTTGGGCATTCCGTTCTTGAAAAACTTTGGCTTGCAGTCGTCCCGCCTCCGATCGAGAAGCGTTGAAGGCACTAGGAGTGAGATAGCCGTCATACCACCAGTAGCGATAGTCTGACAGTGAGTCCAAAAGCCCAATAGGCAACGCATCAAGACTCGCTTGAGCCGACTGTAGCTTCTCAGCACCCAAGTCTAAATCGGCTGCTGAGGTGGGGCGATCGATCAGTTGGGTGGCTTGCTGGAGAGCAGCGATCGCCTGCCGATAGTTGTGATCCAGACTGATATAGCTGGGCAGCAGCAGCATGGGTGCAGTTTGGGCAATGGGCCGACGAATCGGGGAATAGGGCAAATTGATTGCCCACAGCACGCCTGCCGGAATACCCAACAGTACAGCCATCCAGATCAGCTTACTGGGTAAACGCGATCGGCGTTTGGGAGCAACGGACGAGCGTTGATGGACGGCAGCCTGTGCTGCCGACTCTCGTTCCAGTTCTCGTTCTAGATCCGCCAAAGATTTTCTAGAGATCGGGGCGATCGGGGGAGGAGAGGCAGGAACAATTGCAGAGGGCGGCTGCGCCGGACGAAATTTGAAGGAAACCAGCTTTTGAAAGATGCCCATTCTCAGATGCCCATTCTCAGATGCCTATTCTCAGATGCCTATTCTCAGATACGCGCTGCACAAAGCAGACCATTCTCTGCTGATCATACCCAGGCAACTAGGGGCAGTATCACGAAAACCCGATGAAGACTACGTAAAGTCTTGCCTTATGAAGCTGGCAAATCCAGACTCAGCAGATGATCAATGCCTAGCGGTTCTGCAACAGTTGCTTTGGGATCAGGCTGGCTGGAATGCGGCTGAGCTGCTGCCACCCCGGGCGCTGACCAAGCAACTGAGTTCGAGGGAGCGGCTGAACTTCCCCAGCGCGTTACCATCTGTTGCGTAAACAGACGGGCAATGCCAATGTCTTCCGGAATTTTGTGTAGGCTGGCTGAGGCGATCGGTGGCGTAGGCTGAGCGGGTGGCTGAACCGGTTGAGCCGCCTGAGTTGATTGAACTGGTTGAACCGGCTGAGCCGCAAGTGCCCGATCGATCGCCTGCATTCGGCGCTGTTGGTCATGCGCAATGCTGTCCTGGGTATTACCCAGTCCGGGTGCATTCCACTGCTGAGTGTTGGGATCTAAGAAGGATTGGGTGCGGGCCCACAACACAGCATCCGAGCCAGATAGCCCTTGTTCATGCGCTTTCGACAGCCATTCAATATAGCCATCCTGATCCAAAACCGCTTTGGGAGCCTGATTGGCAAGATCAATGCCGTTGAGCACTTCCTCCGTAGTCAGCGTCAATCCTTGGGCTTGAGCTTTGGCTTGCATGACAGCCGCTTGATCCTGAAGGCGACTGAGCTGCTTGGCATCAGCTTCTTCGGGAGAAGCAGCAGCATGCTGATAAGAAAAACTGCCTAAATTCCAAGCCTTATTGCCCGGATCAACATGACCGTAATAGGCAGGATTGCGATCGCCCGTAGGCGTCCGTGTCCCTTCGGCACTGCCGACCGCTCGGGCCACCAATGATTCAGAATTGCCAATGAACAGCTGATCTAAGGGAATCTCTGTAGCGGAGCGGGTGGAGGCAGCGCTGTCTGGGGCAGACTCAACGACTGGCGAAGCCGCAGCAACGGATGAGCGGGCAGGGGGGACAGGGGCAGGCGATAGATTAAAGGCTAGCTCGACAGGCGGATTCGCTGCCTTAGTTTTGACCGACTGAAGCAGCATCGCTGCCAGGGGAGCAGGCGAACTACCGGACGGTGAAGCCTGTGAAGCCTGTGGAGGATCGACTTGTGGAGAGTCTGGCTGGGGAGGGTCTGGCTGGGGAGGATCTGCCGGAGGATCTGCCTGTGACACCTCTGAGGGAGCAACCAGCGCTGGGGGAGGAGGAAGTTCCGAATCACCATCGGCAGCACCCACCGGAATGTCTGCGGCATCTGCTGGAATAGCAAGGCGATCGCTATCCGCCGGGTTTGATGCCACTATCAATCCATCTGAGGGCAAGTTAGGACTGGACACCGCCTCTGCCTGAGCCGCATTTCCATAGCCCCACATCAAAATCAACAGACTGCCCAGCAATAGCAACTGCCGATTGCCTGAGCGGGAACGGAGTGGCGATCCTTTCGGTTGGCAGCACCGCATCAAGTTGGTCAGCCAGCTCAGCCAATCCCAGGGAGGGCAGTCCCATTTTGAGCAGTTCCAATTCATCCATTCCCAGTTCACTAAATCGGTTTGTTTCATGGTGGTTTAAGAATACGTTCCAGAATATCTTTTGCAGGTTCAACAATCGTCCAACTGCCGTCTGGCTGTTTTCGCAGCGCGGCAAAATGCAGGTATTCCCCCGTACCGATCGCTTCTCCCGACTGCACCGAGCCAAAATGAGGATGATCTAATCCGCAGAGGCGGAACAAGTAAGCAGGGACATCAGGACTAGAGAACAAAACGCAATCTTGACTCGTGAGCTGAACTTGTCCGGCAAAGGGCGCATAGGCAGCAGCACCATCCAGCTGGATGGAAATATCCCCCAGCCCTGCCACAATCTGATGGTCGGCAATCCGATCGCCTCGCTGCATCGTCCAATTTTGCTGAATTTGGATTTGCCGAATCGGTTCGGGAGCGGTGTTGAGACTACAAGCAGTGGTGCATAGCGCGATCGCCAACACCCAACTGCGTTTTCCGAACCCCATGAGCAAAACCATATCCGTCCTCACCGTGCCAACCTGATGCAGATCTAAGGCAGAGGACTGCATCCTCAACCTTTCGCTCTGTCTCCTCCCTGCTGAAATCTAAACTGATAGCCGGCATACTCATCCCCTTCGTAGAGGACAATCAGCCAGGTATGCGGATCAAACGCTAGAGGATAGACATCGCGTTCTGCTACGACATTGGCTCGCACTTCCAGGGGAGGAAGCTGGCAGTAAGACTGTTGCAAAATGCCTTGCACTCGAACTTTGGGCTCTCGTTCCGAGACAGTGAGGAAGGCCGCCAGTTTTTCTCGCGATAAAACGACCTCTTGATGCACCTCTCCCTGACAGGCTTCTGCCGCAACCTGGGTAGACCCCAGAGCATTGCTGAGCAAACCGCTCCAAGAACCAGTTCGTCGTCCATCTACCAGCAGGGCAAACATGACTAAAAACAAACCGCCTAGCAGCAGGAATTTGAACAAGGGAGAGTCGCCTTCAAGATCGCTCATTGCTATTTTCCTTAGGCTCCATAAATGCAAAACAAAGGGTGACTAGGAGCAGCCACAAGGCTCCTAAAATGACGGGACTCATAGTAATCTGCCTCCAATCCAAAATCCAAGCATGATGGCAATCAGACGGTAGCCCCAGGACAACGTCGATCGCGGCGTGACAGTAGAACGATAGAGGGCGATGGCCCCGGGAGTTACCATTAAGGCGATCGCTGGAAACCACAGTCCGGGATGGGCAGAGAGCAGCAAATTCAGCAGTACTCGCACGAGTACAGCACCCACCAGCAGCGTTACCCCTTCGCGGCGATTAAAGCCTTGGGATCTGCGTCGGCGAATTTGGGCTGCCGTCAGGGAAGTCTTGGGTTGTTTGCTGCCCAGCACCCATTGGCTAAATCGCCGAGTCCAGTTAGGCGGTCTCAGGTGAGGGGGCTTCAGGTGGCGCAACGCTTGAGCCGTCAGCGCCGCCTCGCGTTCGGCTTTAAAGAGATCGATCGATCGGCTCGTCAATACCAGCACACCCTCTTGATTTTTCTCAACTTGGGGCAAGCTAGCCGAACGATACTCCCAGAGCGACGGAATTTTCAACGTTGAGGCATCATAGCCAGCGCGTGCAGCATGATCTAGCTCAACTGCTTTCCAGTCTTGCTCAATTTGCTCAGCGATCGCCTTAAGCGCCAAAATAGCCGCTTCCTGTGTAGCAGACAGTTGATTAATCTGTTGAGCCTGTTCCTCTAACCGCTGCAAGGCAACATCCATCTGAGCCGGGGGAGATTGGGCCAACTGCTGCAGCTGTTGAATCGATTTTTGCTGCAAGCGATTGACTCTATCGGCCAGGGGCTCAGGCGATATTTGCACAGACTGAACCGGTTCCCAATCCACCCGGTCTATTTCTTCATCCCACTGCTCAGGAAAACGCTGTCGCCGATTGTCTTCATAAATTGGCGGTAGATCAATTTCTGCAGGGCGGACAGAAGGCACCGCCGGATGAGATGACCGACTGACCGGCGGATGGAGAGCCGGAACTGGCGCATGAGAACCGCCTCTGGCAGCGGTAGCTCTTGAAGGGAAGCCAGCGGATGGAGGACGCTCGCCCCTGAAAGGATGGGGTTGGGCTGCCGGATTGACCCAGGGATCGCCCAGAGCCGTCACGGGACGGTGGGCCGCATACGCTGGCACCTGCGCCGCCTGAGATGCGGGAGATTGAGCACCCTCTCTGGGCGATCTAGAATGCTGGGTTCTGGGTGGCTGGGTTCCAGAATGCTGCAACGGGTCTTCTAAACGCAACGATTGCAATTTTGCATTAATCTCTCTCATTTCTGCTTGTGACTCTCTCATATCAGCTCCTAGGTGAGGGGCGACCTGACCCATCTGCATTGCAGTAAAACTAGTGCCGTGCAACTAGTACAGTAAAACTAGTGCCGTGCAACTGTGGTTAGTACTCTTGTACCACAATGTACCATAAATTTAGTACATGTGTACTCAAACATTTTATCCGTCGCTCAAATTTTCTAGACCAGCAGGATGTTTTGAGCGATCGCCCTTCCCATATGAGAATAATACACTTGTACCCTCTCAAAAACTCCCTAACTAGAGAATTTTGGCCAGCTGCATCAGGGTTTGCAATTCATCCAGGTCAATCAAAATATCCTCAATGCGGGCATCAGGATACAAAAACTGGTGTAACTGAGCCCCTTCAGGGGTTTTGCCCAGCAAATAAAAGTACTCTAGCCCTACCAAATTGCTCACCAGCCAGTAGCAGGGATAAACATAGTTCGGGGAAAACAACTCGATCACCTGAGTCCCAGGACGGCAGAAGGCTAAATTAGTCAGCCCGCCCCCGTGAGGCGAAATCACCACCTCAGCAGTGGCTAACAGGGTCGCCTGTTCTAGTACAGACAGTGCCTCTAGCTGAACCGATTGAAAGCCGAAATTTTGCAGAACCGCAATCACGGCTGCTTCGTTGATGACTCGACGATTGGCTGCCTGACTGCGGCTAATGTAGAGACGGCGCGGTTTAGACGGCTGTTGCTCAGGCAGCGGCTCAGGCGGCAGCAAAAATCCGGCTAGCCACTGGCAAACCCACTGCGGCATCCAAGCCGGACTCCCCGGATAGGAAGGCACGATCAGCCGAGTGGCTTGCAAATGCAGAGGTCGGTCGGTTGCCCAAATCTTTTCGGGCGGAATGCCCAGCTGTTGCAAGGTTTCGCGTTGAAACGGCAGGCGATCGCTCACCACAAATCTATCCACTGCGTCCAGGTCAATCTGGCTCAATTGCAGCAACCGCCAGCGCGGTAGGACATCCAACATCCAATGAAAGTACATGTCATTTGTTAGCCCCGCTAACACCACCACGGTGCCGTCAATCGGCTGGACAGGCGGCAATTGGGCTAGAGCAAACAGGGAATGCCGACTCGGATGTTGATCCGGATGTCCGGGACTGAGTAACGGAAATTCTGGTGATAAATCTCCCAATAGCCAATTTTCAGCCGTTAAGACAGCACTACTCGTTTGGTCAGAACTCAGCCAGAACCGCCCCTGCGGCAGGATTGCCACAAAGGCAGGCGGCAACTCAACGGCGGGCCCAAACCGAAAACTAAAGTGAATTTCTGGATCTAGCGTCTTAGGCGGCGTCAGAGACAGGGTCTCAGCCTCCGTGATCTGGATATAAGCCGATGCGATCGCGGATTTATCTACCGCCATCGCCCAATCGGCCGTAGTTTCGTAAAAACCAGCAGGACGAGCTGTCGAAGCGGCTGACGGGTGAGCCGGGTCAATGGCCGCTGATCCATTGCCCCGCATCCGCTGGAGCAGCTGTTTCTGGAGGGCTGCTGCACTGGACGCCTGCAGCCCGCTGAGCCACAGCGCGTTGGCGGTGAGGGCTGGATGAGCGGTGCCCTGCGCCGCCACCCAGGCGCAGTACGTTGCTGCAAAGCTAGATTGCTGGTAAACCGCAGTCTGAAACTGAGCGATCGCCGCTTCCCACCGCTGCTGCTGGAGCAATGCCCAACCCAAATCTCCGGCGAGCTGAGAGCAATTCGGATTAAGCTGAATGGCTTGTCTAAACTGGGCTTCAGCTTCCTGCCATTGTCCTTGCTGCCCCAAACACAGTCCTAAGCTATGGAAAGTTTGCCAGTTGGGGTGGAGAGCACTTGCTTGGCGATAGGCAGCGATCGCCTCCTGCAACTGCCCCAACTTTTGCCAGACCTCAGCTTGCTGCTCATAGGCCTTGGCACAGTCAGGCTGAAGTTCGATGGCATTTTGCCAATAGGCAATCGCCGCTTCATAGCGACCCTGTTGCGATACGGCACTGCCCAAATGCAGAAGAATTTCTGCTGGCGTTGGGTCAAGCTCCAGCATTTGCAGATAGATTTGCTCTGCCTGGTAAAAATGGCCAGATTGAAGCTGGCATTCTGCCTCAGAGTCTAGAATTTGCAGCAATTCTGCCAGCCCTCTCTCCAAAGCATCGGGGGCAGCAGTGACCGCCGAAAACCAAACGGCCTGGGCTTCGGCTACCTCATCTTGCAACAGCCAGGCGAGTCCCAAGTACCAGTAGTGAGAAAGAACATCCGGACTGGCTGCAATCTGCTCGCTGTAGAAGGCGATCGCGTCCGGAGCGGATGGAAGAGGTTTAGCTTTGCCGTTAGACACAAACTTAAGCAAGGGGGTGAGAGGATCATAGGCTGATCCGGCAGCGATCGGACGGGCAAACTGAGCGATCGCAGTCATGCCGTTCCGCACCTTTCAGCCTTGTAGCGCTGGGCGCTGGGCTAAAACCAGGATATTTTTTGACAGCCCCGTTTCGCAAAACTTTCAGAAAATATCCTGTACTGCACGCCATTGAGAGCAGCTATGGATCAGTGTTCCCCAAGACCGTTAACAACCTGATCACAACCTAATCACTTGACTTTGGACTAAATCGCGTCAAATTTTCTAAAAGCCTCGTGGAGCGAGGCTTTTAGAAAATTTGACGCAGGAAAATGGGTTTGCTGCGAAGCGCTGAGAGCGTTTCGCAGAGTGATCAGTAATCACAAACTGACCCAACCTCCCAAAAGCCAAATCCTAGGAGTACACCCCAATGCGCCCTTAAGGACAATGGGAGGCTGAAGCTGATCTGCCTTGGGAAGTCCTGATCCGGCCGCAACTAACTTATGCCGTCACAGGCTGAGGATTGTTCTGTTGGTTCTGTTGCAGCAGCGCCGGATCGATTTCGATGTTCAACGCCTGAGCCACCCGCCGACCGTAATCCATATCTGCCCGGAAAAAATGGCACAACTGCCGCATTTGGATGTCCTGACGGGCTCCCCCCAATGCGCCAGCGATCGCAGCGGCGGTGCGGTTCTTTTCATCTTCTGAGAAGATGCGCCAGAGATTGCCCGCCTGAGTATAGTCATCCTGATCGCGAGATTCGTAGCGATCGGCAACCACATCTCCTAGAGCCAAGCCAGGATCACGATATTCAGGCGCTTCTTTAGGCGCACTACTGTCGCTGTTGGGGTAGTAGTTGGGGCTGCTGCCGCCATAGCCAACAGACATGGCACCATCCCGCTGATAGTGCATCACAGGACAGCGCGGCTGGTTCACCGGCAACTGCTGATAGTTCGTGCCAATGCGATACCGCTGAGCATCCGGATAGGACATCAGACGAGCCTGCAACACCTTGTCGGGACTGGGGCCAATGCCGGGTGGGAAGACGGAAGGGCTGAATGCCGCCTGCTCCACCTCCGCAAAATAGTTTTCAGGATTGCGGTTGAGCTCCAGCACCCCGATTTCCATCAAAGGATACTCCGTGTGCGGCCAGACCTTGGTCAAATCAAAGGGGTTCCACTGGAAGGTCTGTGCTTGCGCTTCAGTCATCACCTGAACTTTCACCGTCCACTTGGGAAACTCACCTCGTTCAATCGCGGTAAACAGATCTCGCTGATGCGATTCCCGATCAACGCCAATCAGTTGGGCTGCTGCTTCTCCCGTGATGCACTTCACCCCCTGCTGGGTCTTGAAGTGGAATTTGCACCAGACCCGCTCTCCGGCTGCATTAACAAAGGATAGGGTGTGGCTGCCATAGCCGTTCATGTGGCGATAGCTGGCAGGTAAACCGCGATCGCTAAACAAAATAGTGATCTGGTGCAGCGACTCCGGGTTCAGCGACCAAAAATCCCACTGCATATTGGCGTCCCGCAGGTTTGTTTGGGGATGGCGCTTCTGCGTGTGAATGAAATTAGCAAACTTATGGGGATCGCGAATGAAGAAGACCGGCGTATTGTTGCCTACGAGATCCCAGTTGCCTTCCTCGGTGTAGAACTTGAGGGCAAAGCCGCGCACATCCCGCTCGGCATCAGCGGCCCCCTTTTCTCCGGCAACGGTGGAGAACCGCAAAAACACCTCGGTTTGCTTGCCAACTTCTGAAAGAAACTTGGCTTTGGTATATTCAGGCAGAGCCCGGGTGACGGTAAACGTCCCGTAAGCACCAGAGCCTTTGGCATGCACCACCCGTTCTGGAAGCCGCTCTCGGTTGAACTGCTGCATCTGTTCCAGAAGCTGCACATCTTGCATCAAGAGGGGACCCCGTGGCCCAGCCGTGATTG